>JACNKR010000044.1 GCA_014381925.1 Fidelibacterota bacterium
CCATGCTTTTGGTACAATCATTTTATTCCCAGCTGATGGTTCTGTTTATAGATGGATAACAAATAAGCCAAATACAGTAGCAGACTCATTTACATTTAGTACAGGTGATATTGCCCCAACGAATGTAGATTATGACTGTGGTGCGGTAAATGTATGGCCAAATCCATATTTTGCTGATAATCCAGAAGAATCAGGTGGTTATGATAATCAAATTCATTTCACTGATTTACCAGCTGATGCAGTAATTTCAATTTATAACCTAAGTGGATTATTAGTAAATAAAATTGAAATGGTTGATGGACAAAATGCGGTTTGGGATGCAAGAAATTCATATAATATCCCTGTAGCATCTGGAATGTACATTGCAGTAATTACGAGTAATGGTGATGATTGTAATGAAATTAGAAAAATAGCAGTCGTTTCAAGATTGCAAAAACTTGATCGTTATTAATAATGGTCGTTGAAAAAGGAGATAGCAAAATGATAAAAAAACTCATAACGATATGTTTAGTGTTTGCCTGGTTTTCCATATCAATGGCTGGGACAAGTGCATCAATAGGAACTGATAGTGGAACACAATTATTAATTCCAACAGGTGCAAAAGGAGTTGCATTAAATTCATCTTATAATGCGTCGGTAACAGGTGTTGATGCATTATATTATAATCCTGCAGGAATAGCAGGGAAAGTAAATGGAGTTGAAGCACAGTTTTCATCTTATTCTTATATTGCAGGTATTAAACATACTTATGCTGCATTTGTAAGTAATGTAGGAGAAGGAACTGTTGGCTTATCTTTTAAATCGTTAGATTTTGGAGATATTAAAAAAACAACTGCAGATGATACTCATGGTACTTCAGGGAATACTTATTCACCTAACTTTTCAGTATTAACATTAAGTTATGCTAAAAGTTTTAGTGATAGAATTCGATTTGGTACGAGTGTTAAAATTGTAAATGAAACAGTTGATCAAACGGGTGGTTCTGCATACGCATTGGACATGGGTGTTCAATATGAACATGCATCATTACCATTAAAGTTAGGTGTTAGTTTGAGAAACTTAGGATCAAAACTTGAATATTCAGGTATTAACTTGGAAGAAGGAACTTCTACATTATTGTCAGAAGCTTCTAACTTACCTGCTAATTTGAATATTTCTACATCTTATAAAGTTGGTCCTGTAGATGTTCATTATTCATTTACTAATTTCTCATATGCATTTAATGAATCATCACTTGGTTTAGAATATCAAATTGAATTGGGTGATTATTCAGCATGGGTTGGTGGAGGAGTAAATTCTCTACTAATCGAGGAAGATGAATTAGATGAAGCATATTCAAGCAACCCATTTGGTGCATCTTTTGGTGGTGGATTAAATGCGAAATTAGGTGATTTTAATTTTGGATTAGACTTTGGGTTGAAGAGCTCTGAATTATTTGGTAATACTAGCGTTCTTGCTTTAAATGTTGGATTCTAAACATAAGTCATAATTGATTGTAAAAAAAGGGAGACAATTGTCTCCCTTTTTTATTGCCTTAATAATTTGAAATTAAATTACAATCTATAAAGAAGAATATTTCTTTTTATTAAATAAAAAATATTTTAGTACAATACTTTTTGGATAGAATTTATTAGAAATTATTGTTGTAGCTAACAATTGAGTCATTTGTCTTTTTTTCAAGATATACAGAATATTAAAAAGAATCCAAAACCCTGCTTTAACATGTGCCCATGCATGAGAAAAATTTCCTGTGAGTAGCTCTTTAATAAATGAAATTTTTTCAAATATAATTCGAGGTCCAATGTTTTTTATAAATTCGGGTAAAGTTGTATTTGTTAACATAAGTACAAAGCTATTTCGATGATTTAAATATGTTTTTTTTGGTGATTGGTACGGGAGCGTAGCACCTCCTATATGATAAATAACAGATTTTGGCTCTACCCAAATGGTGTAACCAGCTAATTTACTTTTCCAATGGAAATCTATTTCTTCAAAGTGTGCAAATAAAATCTCATCAAACCCCCCCAGTTTTATAAATAATGATTTTCGAGTTAAAAAACATGTGCCAGAAGCCCAAAATATCTCACAGCTTTCATTATATTGTTGTTCATCTTTTTCAACAGTATTAAATATTCGCCCTCGCGCAAAAGGAAAACCATATTTATCTAAAAATCCACCTGCTCCTCCTGCATAATCAAATTGGTCTTTTTGTTTTGCATTCAATATTTTTGGTTGAATTGAAGAAATTTGTAAGTTTGATTCTATTTTTTCAATGAGAGGCTCAATCCAATTGGGTTCTTGGAATGTATCATTATTTAAGAATATTAAATATTCTCCATTTGATCGTTCTGCACCCATATTACAACCACCTGCATACCCGAGGTTTATAGTGCTTTCAACAATTTTGACTTTAGGAAAGTCTTTCCGTATTAATGATAAGCTACTATCAGAAGAACCATTATCGACAACTAAAATTTCAAAATTAGAATAGGTTGTTTTTTGTAATGAAGTTAAACAGTCATTTATGATTTTTTCCCCATTATAATGAGGAATTATGACAGAGACAAGTGGTTGGATATTATACTTGCCCCTGTAAACTATTTAATAATTGTTGTATTTGTTTATCATTTGGGTGAATCATTAACCATGTTTTTAAAATTTCTATCGCTTCACTTAATCTGTCCATCCTAGCTAAAGATTGTACGGTTGCATACATATATTCAATATTTTCAGGTTGAGATTGATATAATTCATTAAACACTCGATATGCATTAGCAAAATCATTCAGTTCAGATAAATACATTTGTCCAACGCTTAAAAGTGTTTCATTTTTTACATTTCCTCTTTTTTCAATACTATCTAATCTTGTTCTGTATTCTTCTTCATTTCCTAATAAATGATAAAGTTGTGCAACTTGTAACTCAAGTTTATCATTATTATAGGGTAATAGATTAGATGGAAAATAATCTTCCATTGAATCTAAAACGGATAGAGCTTCATGCTTTTCTACTGAATTTCCATTTATACTATTAATGACCAATTGTAAAAATCCTGCTCTATAATTTTGCACTAATCGCTGAATATTAAAATTAAAATGAACATCCGGATTATCCATATTTCGATAATGGTAAATTCCTTTACCTGAATTATAATAGTCTGAGAATTCTTTAGGCGTGCGAAGAACAATATCGGTGTTTTCAGATTGTGTTATATTTTGTTTCATTCGTGAATAATTAATTTGAGACACTTTATTTGGATGTAATCTAAAAACCATTCCTTCCATTTGTAGATAATCATCAAGCCCAATTCGATTATCATCTGAAACAGTTACTGCAAAATAAATTGGCCTTTCCCATTTACAAGCCATAATTAGCCGATAAATCATAATATCCTGAACTCTTAAAAATCGATTATGATATGTAGGATTTAATGTCCAATTAAGCCCTTCTCCATCATGACCTTTAGGTCCAGGAATATTCATTTCTTTTGGGTCCCATCGAACGGGGCTAATTTCGCTTATTTCTTTATCATCCATTAATATTGGGATTGGAGGGTCATAGTCGCGTAATTGTTTAATATACCAATCTGTATTTAATAAAGATAGATTTACAACCCTTACATCTTTTCTAACATTTTCTACTTCCTGTAGATACCAAAGTGGAAATGTATCATTATCACCATTTGTAAAAATAATTCCATACGGATCACAGGAGTTTAACATATTATAAGCATAATCCCATGCAACATAATTACCTGAGCGATCATGTTCTTTATAATCTTGATTAATCATTGTGATGGGCATTAAAAAAGTACAAGTGGCTAACAATATGTATGCTGTTATATTATTTTTTTCATTAAATAATTTTTTAATATATTCAATGAGTCCAGCAATGCCAATACCAATCCATATTGAAAATGCAAAAAAGCTACCTACATAAGAATAATCTCTTTCACGGGGTTGAGGGTCATATTGATTTAAATAAATAATTATCATTAAACCTGTTGCTGCAAAAAGAGATAATACGGCTAATGCTCTTTTCCAATCTTTTTTAAAATGATAATAAAATCCAAAAAGACCCATTAAAAATGCAAGTGGAATGAAATATCGTATCGCATTAATTCCATCTAAAGATTTTATATAATTTCCTGACTTTGAAAATAAAGGCCAATTATTATCACCTTTTCCAATAAATTGCCATGCAAAATATCTTAAATACATTTCTTTAAATTGATAATTAATTACAAAATCTTTAACATCACTACTTTTTGGATCTTGTCTGTTATTTGTCCAGCGGTATGCATAGTTTGAATTTTTTAAACTTTGAGCTCTATCTCCAATATCCCAATCACCGTATTGCTCTCTATTTAAATATGAAATTGCTTTTGAAAGTGTGCTTGGGTCATTTTCATTTATAAATGGTGATTGCTGTGCACGAATAAATATAGTTGCATAAGTTGAATAACCAATAACAATTAAAAGTAAACTTAATGAAATTGTAGATGCAAAATATAATTTTTCTTTAATTGTATAAATTAAAACACCAATAACAGCCAATACGATAAAAATAATATTATCCATCCCATAATTCTGCGCAATCTTTGGTAGCCCTTTTATAACACCTAAATAAATAACAAAAAAGACTCCAATAGTGGCACCTACGGGTATCAGAAATGAAAGGTAACTAAATTCTCTTTTTTTGAAATAAATAATAAGTGCAATAAGTGGGAGAGCTAATAAGTTTAATAAATGAATCCCCGTGGCAATTCCAAACATATATGCAATAATAATTATATATCTTACATTTCCCTTTGTCCCTTCTTTTCTTGCCCATACTAAAATAAGCCAAACTACAATTCCTGTAAAAAAAGTTGACATTGCATATACTTCAGCTTCAACTGCATTAAACCATTGTGAATCTGTAAAAGCAAATGTTAATGCACCGACTAATGCACTTCCAAAATTGATTAATGCGTCTGAATATTTAGCCGTTATTCCTCTAAATTCTTCGATTAAGTACACAGTAATTAAATATAAAAACATCACAGAGAATGCAGATACGAGAGGTGACATTAAATTGACTCTTGCACCAACATCACTAAATGTAGGAATTTGGCTAAATACATTTCCTAATAGTAAGTATAGCGGGCTTCCCGGTGGGTGAGGTACGCCCATAATATATGAGGTTGCAATAAATTCTCCACAATCCCAAAAAGATGCGGTAGGTGCCATTGTCATTATATATATCACAAAGGATATTAAAAATGCAACACTGGCAATAATTCTATTTTCTTTTATGTATGATTTTTCCATTTATACTCTATGAGAAGTAATTTTAGTAAATAATTAAACCGCGAAATTTACAGCTATTAAAGGGTGTAAAAATATGAATTTACCCTGTTTGTAAATAAGCGTACATATGTGAATATTCAGTCTTAAATTTTTGTAGTATTCCTTGATGGTCTGATTTTTTTAACTCAGGATCATCATCGATAACATGAAAAGCATATTGCCTCGCAAGTCTAGCTATTGAGCCGTCTCTAGCAATATCAGCAATTTTTAATTTCATATATCCATGTTGTTTCGTCCCAAAAAAATCTCCAGGACCTCTTAACCTTAAATCTTCGTCTGCAATTAAAAATCCATCAGAAGTTGACTCCATTATTTTTAATCGCTCACTTATAAAACCATCATTTTTACCTGGAATTAATATACAAAACCCCGGTTTATCACCTCGTCCAATTCGACCTCTTAATTGATGTAATTGGGCTAATCCAAATCGGTCTGCATTTTCAATTACCATTACTGTAGCATTTGGAATGTCAATTCCAACTTCAATAACTGTTGTTGCAACGAGTATTTGAATTTCATTTCGTTTAAAAGCCTCCATTTGTTTATCTCTTTCTACAGACTTAATTTTACCATGAATATAGCCCACTGAAATTTCTGGAAAAACTTCTTTAGATAATTTTTTAAATTCTGTTTCTGATGCTTTTAAATCTAATTTTTCTGACTCTTCAATAATAGGATAAACGATAAAACATTGACTACCGTTGTTAACTTCTTTGCGAATAAAATTATATACCCGTTCTTGTTGGTCAGATGTTACTACAAATGTTTTAATTGGCTGTCTGTTTCCAGGTAATTCATCGATAATTGTTACATCCATATCTCCATGGTATGTAATTGCAAGCGTTCTTGGTATAGGTGTTGCCGTCATTGCTAAAATATGTGGATGGTTTCCCTTGTCGAGTAATGATTTTCGTTGCTCTACTCCAAAACGATGCTGTTCATCAATTACCACTAAGCCTAAATTTTTAAACTCAATATCTGGTTGTATAATAGCATGAGTTCCAATTAATATTTGAATTTCTCCTGTAGAAACTTTTTGAAGTAATTTGTCTCTTTCATCTCCCTTTTTTCCACCTAGAAGTAATTCAACTTTTAAATCAACTAAATCACAGAGTTCTTTCATGGATTTATAATGTTGTCTCGCCAATATTTCAGTTGGAGCAAGTACAGCAATTTGCCCACCATTATCTGCGACAATTGTTGATGATAATAGTGCAACAACCGTTTTCCCGCAACCTACATCTCCTTGAATCAATCGATTCATTTGATGCGGTTGACCTAAATCTTTTCGAATATCTCTCATTGCATTTATTTGTGCATTTGTTAGTTGAAATGGGAGTTTTTCATATATTTCTCGAGTATAATTTCCAATGTCTGGATATGGTGTTGAAATTTCTTTTTTTGTAAAGGCTTTCTTCTTGGCCATAAGAATTTGAAGAAAAAATAATTCATCAAACTTGAGGCGATAAATTGCCTGTTTTAATGTTTCTGCATTTTCTGGTTGATGTATAGTATGAATAGATTCACCATAGGAATTTAATCCAACTTCACTTCTAAGGTTTGAGGTGAAATGGTCAGATAATTCTCGCCCACCATGAAGTAATGCATTTGTAATTATTTTTCGAAATCCACGACTATCTAATCCCGCAGATTTTAATGAGGCTGAACTTGAATACTGGGCTATAATTTTACCCGTATGCGTAGGGTCTTCATTTTCATCTAAAATATCATGTTCAGGATGGCTAATTGAGAATCCTTTATAAAAGTCAATTTTTCCAAAAACAGCCACTTTTTGATTGATCGTAAATTTATCTGAAATCCAAGATATTCCATTAAACCAATTACATTGTAAACGGCCTGAACCATCACTTATTACGATCTGGAAAAAATTCCGTCGCCTTGTTTTTCGCAGTCCAAAGGATTGAACTCTTCCAATAATAACTGCTTCCTCGCCTATTTTTAAATGATTAATTGGTTTTATATTGGTACGATCTAAATATTTTCGAGGATAATATTGAAGTAATTCGCGTACTGTTGAAATACCAATTTCATTTAATAGTTTACCTCGAACAGGCCCAACTCCTTTGAGATATGTGATTTCAGTATCTAATGGGTTTTGAGCAAAATTTGTCATTTTTTATTTTGTAAATTTATAAACCTTGGATTGACTTTAGATTTTCTTCCAATTTTTTAATGCTATCTACATATTCAGATTGTTTTCGTTTTTCATTTGCAACTACTGATTCTGGTGCTCGAGCGACAAAATTTTCATTATTTAATTTCCCATTAACAGATCCAAGACGGCCATTAAAATCAGCTATTTGTTTTTCAAGTCGTTCAACTTCATGGTCTATATCGATTAATCCCTTTAATGGAATAAATAATTCCATTTGGCTTACAATCCCTGTTGCAGATTGGGCTGGTTTTTCTAATTTTTCACCAACGGTTAATTCATTTACCTTTACTAATCGTTCTAAATATTCTTCTTGTGATTTTAAAATAGAAGTCAATTCAGATTCACCTCGAACAAATAATGGAGCTGTTCTTGAAGGTGAAACATTTAGATTTGATCGTATATTTCGAATTGTTGAAATAGTTGCCATTATCAATTTCATCTCATTTTCTGCATTATCATTTATTTTATTTGAATCAGATTCTGGCCATATTGAAGAAATTAATAAACAATCATCATTTCTACTAAATGTCTTCCATAATTTTTCGGTAATAAATGGTGTATAAGGATGTAATAATTTAAGAATTGCTCTTAATACATGAACAGAAACAATTCGTGCAGTCTCAGCTTTTTCATCATCTTCACTATAAAACCTGACTTTTGCTAATTCAATATACCAATCACAATATTCCGACCAAACAAAATCATATACAATTTTAACAGCTTCATTTAGTTTATATTGTGAATATGCATTATTTACATTTTGAATTGTTTTATTTAATCGTGATAATATCCATTTATCGCTAATATCAAGTTGGTCATCTAATAGAGTTGATAATGGGGCGGGTAATTCATTTTCGATATTCATTGTAACAAATCGAGCGGAATTCCATAGTTTATTCATGAAATTTCTGCCTTGTTCAATCCGTTCTTCAGCAAATAAAATATCTAATCCTTGGGGAGCAATTAAAAGCATACCAACTCGTAATGCATCAGCGCCAAATTTTTTAATTAAGTCTAATGGATCAGGGGAATTTCCAAGAGATTTACTCATTTTTCTGCCTTGCTCATCTCTTACAATTCCGGTAAAATAAACATTTGAAAATGGAATTTCTTTTTTTACATATAATCCTGCCATAATCATTCTTGCTACCCAGAAAAATATGATATCAGGTCCAGTAACTAAATCTTGGGTAGGGTAAAATTTTTGTACCATTTTTTCATCTTGAGGCCACCCTAATGTTGCAAAAGGCCATAACCATGAAGAAAACCATGTATCTAATACATCAGGGTCTTGTACTAAATCTGTTGAACCACATGCGCAAGAATCTGGTTTTTGAATTGAAACCATTGGTTCTTTGCAAGCTAATTGACATGAATCCATATCATTTCCTCTGCAATACCAAACGGGAATTCGATGTCCCCAAATCAGTTGACGAGAAATACACCAATCTTGAATATTGTCTAACCAATGATTATAGGTTTTCGTCCATCTTTCAGGATGAAATTTTACCTTTCCATCATTAACAACTTCTAAAGCATCCTTTGCTAAAGATTCCATTTTAACAAACCATTGTTTTGACATATATGGTTCTACAACTGCATCTGTTCTTTCTGAATGTCCTACTTGATGTATATGGTCTTCAATTTTTTCTAATAAACCTAATTTTTCCATTGCTTCAACAACAAGTTTTCTCGCTTTTAATCGATCAACACCCTGAAATTCCGCTGGCACATTTTCATTTAATTCACCATTTGGGTTCATAATATTAATAGAATTTAGATTATTCCGCTTACCCATTTCTAAATCATTTGGGTCATGGGCAGGAGTTACTTTTACACAGCCAGTTCCAAATTCTTTATCAACATAGGCATCAGTAAAAATTGGGATTTCTCTATTTACAAGTGGTAAAATTACTGATTTTCCAATCAAGTGAGTATAGCGTTCATCATCAGGATTAATTGCTATACCTGTATCACCTAACATCGTTTCAGGACGAGTTGTTGCAACAATTAAAAATTCATCAATGTCTTTTATTGGATATTTAAAATGCCATAAATGTCCATTTACTTCTTTATGGATTACTTCTTCATCGGATAGTGCTGTTTGTCCAACCGGATCCCAATTTATCATTCGTGTTCCACGATAAATAAGTCCGTCATTATACAGTTTGATGAATATTTCTAATACAGCGTTACTATATTTTTTATCCATTGTAAATACAGTTTTATCCCAATCACAAGAACATCCTAATTTTTTCAATTGTTTAAGAATGATTCCACCATATTTATCTTTCCATTGCAGTGCATGATTTAAGAATTCATCTCGAGTAATTTCTTTTTTATTTATTCCTTTATCAGCAAGCATTTTGGTCACTTTGGCTTCAGTTGCAATAGATGCATGATCTGTACCTGGGAGCCATAATGTATTTTTCCCTTGCATTCGAGCACGACGAATTAATACATCTTGAATTGTATTATTAAGAACATGCCCAATGTGTAACACACCCGTCACATTTGGTGGTGGAATCATAATGGTAAATGATTCAGTATTTGAGTTTTCATCTGGTGAAAATGCACCTGAGTTTAACCATGTACTATAAATTTGGTCTTCAACCTCATTGGGTTGATAAATTTTTGCCAGTTCTTGTTCTGACATATTACCTCATTTTTTTAATAAAAATTGAATATTATTAGAATATCTTAACCTAAAGTTTATAAGGTTTATAGTACTAAATCTGAGGAGAATATTTTATGACTTGAATTAATATTTTATGTAAATTATAGTGTTATTCATAAGAGATTAAAAAAGGAATGGTTAAATGAATGTGTTTAATATATGTTTAATATTTATTTATAGTTTTTTATTTTCTCAATATCAATTACAAATAGATAATGGCTATGGTAGTGGACAATATTTTACGGGTGAACCCATCCATATTTGGGCGCATGAGACTCCTGGACTTTCTATTTTTACGGGTTGGTCTGAAATCAATGGTGTATTATCCAACACTCAGGAATGGCATACTTCTATTATAATGCCGTCATTTGATTTAAATATTTCTGCAAATTTTGAGGTAATTGAAAATACTCAATTTCATAGTGAAGAAATCCAATGTGTCAATTCATTAAAAGAAGTTTATTATGTATTTCCAGAGAATCATATTGGGGTGATATTTTTATTTCATGGTACTTCTGGGCATGGTGTAAATTGGTTTATTAAAGTAGAAAATAATATTTTTACTAAGGATGCAGTATCCCGAGGATTTGCTGTTATTGCTACGGATTCAGAAGAGGCCACTTTAGGAGATATAAATGGTGATGGATTTTTACGGTGGAAAACACTTCCACCAAATAGTGAAGAAAATATTGATATTGGTAATATTTCTGCTTTAATTGATACATTTCAATTGAGAGGATTAATTGAAGAAAATAATCCAATTTTTGCATTAGGAATGTCCAATGGGAGTAATTTTGCACCTTCTGTTTCTTATGCATTAAACTTTTCTGCTACTGCGGGGTATTGTAGTAACGGAATTCCTGCATTATTTGAAGTAATTGAAATTCCAACTATTTTTTGCACTGTTGAAAATGATAATACATCTGATAACAATATAACTTATGAAAATTATCAAACTTTACTTGATCGGCAAATTCAAACTGCGTATCATGAAAATGGTGTACAACCCCTATATTCTCAACGGTTTAAAAGAGTACCGGAAATAGATGTCCAATTATCTCAACAACTTTATAATGAAATATCTAATGGTGGATTTTTAGGAATAAATCAATTTTTTAATATTGAATATATTGAATTATTAGAATCCATAGAATCTTCACCCGAATTATTTCCTGTTTTCCATTCAACTGAAATAAGTACTCAAAGTGGAATAAAAGGCCAATTGAAAAATACCTTGGCGGAACATGCATTTTTTAGTGAGTTTAACCATAGAGTATTAGACTTTTTTCAATCCACCATATACCAATCAGGTGATTTAAATGAAGATGGTTTAATTAATATAATCGATGTTGTTTTAATTGTAAATTTAATTTTAGGTGTAGAATTTAATTCTATTGGGGATATGAATTATGATGGTGAGATTAATGTGATTGATATAGTTATAATTGTAAATATTATTTTAGGAAATTGAAAATTGTAGAGACAAACCTATGTGTCTGCACATTTAAAAGATGAACACATAGGTTTGTCTCTGTAGATTGATCTGAAGGTAAACTCTGTCTTGTAACAAATAGAAAATAGATTTGATTTGTATAAATTAAGTAATTTAATTTTAGTTCTCAATTTTAATTAAAATAAATGAAATTAATATGAAAAAAATAAATTATCTAATTATTACAATTTTGCTGTTAAGTTTTGTTTTTACTTCACCCAAAAACCGTTTTACAAATCGTAAATCCCAAGTTCCAGTATTAGAAGAAGTTAGAAATAACCAAGTATTTAGAGATGAAACGGAGCTAAATTCTTTTATTGAATCTATTATGGTAAATAATAATCTTCCAGGATTATCGGTTTCTATAGTAAAAAATGGAAGTACCGTTTGGGGAAATACTTATGGCTACGCAAATATAAATGATAGTATTCTTGTTGATCAAAATACATTATTTCTTTTGTCGTCAGTGTCAAAAACTATTACAGCAACGGCACTTATGCAATTATGGGAAAATCAGCATTTTGAATTGAATGACCCAATTAATAATTATTTACCATTTATAGTGAATCATCCAGACCATCCCAATACACCAATTACATTTAAAATGCTTTTAACTCATACTTCTGGTATTAAAGACAATTGGTCTGTCATGCCCTATTATGATGGTGATCCTGAAATTGATTTAGGGTATTACCTTGAACAATATTTAGTTCCTGGCGGTGAATTTTATAGTGCCAATAGTAACTATTCAAATGCTCAACCGGGAACGAATT
>JACNKR010000071.1 GCA_014381925.1 Fidelibacterota bacterium
GTAAAACCGCTAAAGCGGTTTAAGATGATATATGAGCCATTGACCCCATCGTTAAAACGATGGGGTGAAATAGCATAACTTATAATTTTAGTTGTGGCGAGAATGAGTAAAGAATTTAAAGTAACCCATGGATTTATCCATGGGATAAGAAAGTGTAGATATATATTAACCGTTTTAACGGTTTATGGAAATATAGTAAAACCGCTAAAGCGGTTTAAGATGATATATGAGCCATTGACCCCATCGTTAAAACGATGGGGTGAAATAGCATAACTTATAATTTTAGTTGTGGCGAGAATGAGTAAAGAATTTAAAGTAACCCATGGATTTATCCATGGGGATTGAAAAGAATTAACAGGTAATAACCGTTTAACCGGTTTTTAATATACAAAAACTATTAAGAATTAAAATCCTCCGTAATCCATGTATATCTAAGTGTCAAAAAGATATAGAAAATAACAATAAATTTACACCGAATATTAATATTAAATTTTAAGTCTTTATAACTCAAGAATATGACTGAAATACCTAAGAAATTACCACGACTTTATGTTAACATTTTTGGTGCACCGCTTCTACTTGGTGCAATATATTTTGGCAATACATATTTTATGGGATTATTTTTCATTATAAGTATGTTTTGTATTTATGAGTTTAATAATCTGAGTAAAAAAATGAATTACCAACTGATAAATTTCCTACCCTATTCAACTTTAGTATTCATACTTTTATCAAATGTAATTCAAATAGATATTATAAATGTTTTATTATTTTTAATTATTTCAGGAATGATATCTGCGGTTCTTTTAAACTTAAAAGAACCTATTAATTCAATTTCAATTTCAATTTTTAGTTCAATTTGGATAGGTTTATTTTTCTATAGTTCAATTGGATTAAGAAATTTGTCTGAAAATGGATTAGTCTTAACAGGCGTAATGTTTATGTCTGTATGGATTTGTGATTCGGCAGCATATATTTTTGGAAAAAAATTTGGTGATAAAAAAATCGCACCCAATATAAGTCCAAAAAAAACATGGGTCGGGTCAATGAGTGGCTTACTTTTTACCCTTATATTTTTATTGAGTTTTTATTATTATCATTGGTTCGATTATGATTTTACTTTAACTACAACTTTATTATTAGGATTCATTTTTGGAGGTGTTAGTCAATTTGGAGATTTGTTTGAGTCAAAATTTAAACGAATAGCAAACATAAAAGATTCAAGCCATTTATTACAAGGTCATGGTGGTTTTTTAGATCGTTTTGACTCATTAATAATTACAGCACCTGCAACCCTATTACTTATAAATTTATTGGAGAAATTTTGAAAAAACTAATTTCATTTATTATATTATTATTAATTATTAATTGTGGTGGTGATTCTAAGAATACCCATTGGGAAATTGATTCTTCCAGTATGTCTCCAAATGAAAAAAAAGGAGATTGGATAATTGTACATGAGTTAGGCGATCCTGATAAATTACACCCCATCGTTTCAACGGGTGCGAGTTCTACATATATTGAAAGTATGATTTTTCAAACCTTAATGGAAACAGATAATGAGACACTAGAACTTGTTCCTGTTCTTGCTGATGGTTTACCTGAAATTTCAGAAGATAGATTATCCTATACATATAAAATTAGAAAGGATGCATATTTTTCTGATGGCACTCCAATAACAGGTGAAGCATTTATATTTTCCTTAAAAGCAATTAAAAACCCATTTTCAGATTCTGCACCAAGTCGAAATTATTATAAAGATGTTCAAAAGGCAGAACTTGTAAATGGAGATCCATATAAAATTAAATTTACTTGTAGTGATGTTTATTTTAAACACGATTTATTTATTGGTGGTAATTTGTATGCCTATCCAAAACACATTTATGATCCAAATGGATATATGGATGAACATACTTTTAGTGAATTAGATGAATTATTATTAAATTCTGAGGAAAAAGATGCAATTGAATTTAATAAAACGCCTGCTTTTTTATTTGCTGAATATTTTAATAGTACCGAAGTCGGAAGAAACCCAATAGGTTCGGGACCATATTTATTTAAAAGTTGGGTGACTGATGATCGAATTACATTGGAGAGAGACCATGATTATTGGGGTGATAAAGTAGCTGGAAAAGAAAAAGTAAATTATGTAGAAAAATTAATTTATAAGTCCGTTAAGGAATTCTCTGTTGCACTTACAGGGTTAAAAAAAGGTGAAATTGATATGGTGAGAAGTTTAACTCCTGACCTATTTTATAATCAAACTAATTCAAAAAAATTCACTGAAAACTATAATAAAGAAACATTTTATTATCCATCATATACATATTTAGGGTGGAACAATGCTCACCCCATTTTTAAGGATAAAATGGTAAGAAGGGCAATGACACATCTATGTAATAGAAAACAAATAATTGAGTCAGTTTATTATAATGACGGTCAAATTGCAAAAAGTAGTGTTTATTTTAAACGACCTGAATTTAATGATGGAATTGAACCTTATTCATTTAATCCAGAAATAGCTCGTAATTTATTAAAAGAAAGTGGTTGGGCTGATACGGACAATGATGGAATCTTAGATAAAATAATTGATGGGAAACGAACAAAATTTAAATTTCGTTTTTTAACAAATGTGGGGAATGAAAAGAGAAAGCAAGTTGGCTTAATTATGGTTGAAGAAATGCGTAAAGTTGGAATAGATGCTGATTTACAAACAATGGAATGGTCTGTATTTTTAAATAATGTCAGAGATCATAAATTTGATGCAATAATTTTAGGGTGGGCAATGCCAATAACTGATTCAGACCCGTATCAAATTTGGCATTCTTCTCAAGCCGAAAATAGAGGATCTAACTCAATCAGTTTTAAAAATGAGCGAGTTGATGAGTTGATTGAAAAAAACCGAAAAGAATTTGATTCAAAGGTTAGAAAAAAATACATGCTTGAATTTCAAGAAATATTACATGAAGAACAACCATATACATTTGTAGTTGTACCAAAATCGAATATTTCTTATCATAAACGGTTTAGAGGAATTGAGATTTACCCATTTAGACCTGGTTATGATTTGCGTGAATGGTGGGTACCAAAAACACTTCAAAAATATTCTAAATAGAGCCATAATTGCTTAACTATTTAATTCGTCGGGTACTCCTCATTATTCCCACTTTATTTGTAATTACAATTTTATCCTTCGCGATTTCACGGTTAGCTCCAGGAGATCCCGCAGAATTAAAAGCAGGTATTGGTTCTTCTCAGGATTTATCGTCGGGTGAAGGAAATGATTTAAATGAGCGAATGATTCAATTAATTCGTAAACAATGGAATTTAGATAAACCAATGTTTTATTTTTCATTATTTGAAAAAGTTGAAATGGAAACACCTAAATCATTATTTAACCGAATTAACTTGAAATGGAATGGCACACAAAACCAATACCATATTTGGACAGCTAATGTATTAAAATTAGATTTTGGGAACTCATTTCGAGATAATCAACCCGTGATAGATAAAATTAAAGAACGAATTCCTATCACTTTAACCTTAAATTTAATTTCAACTTTATTAGCATATTTAATCGCAATACCTCTGGGTATTTTTTCTGCAGTAAACCAGCATTCTATTTGGGATAGAATTAGTACGGTTGCTGTTTTTATATTATACTCATTACCTAATTTTTGGATTGGTACAATGCTTATCATTTTCTTTGGAGGAGGTGATTTTTTCGATTGGTTCCCTTATGCGGGTTTATATTCAAATAATTATGAATATTTAACAACATTTGGGAAATTTAAAGATTTATTATGGCATTTAATTTTACCAATAATTGTTTATACTTATGGTAGCTTTGCATATTTATCTCGCCAAATGAGAGTGGGAATGCTTGAAGTTATTCGTCAAGATTTTATTCGAACTGCAAGGGCAAAAGGATTATCTGAAAAGACTGTAATTTACAAGCATGCTTTGCGTAATTCTTTAATTCCTATTGTAACAATATTAGCATATATTTTACCAGCAATGATAGGCGGTAGTGTAATTATTGAAACAATTTTTACTATTCCGGGAATGGGTTCATTGGCTTTTGAAGCAATTACTTCAAGAGATTATCCAATTGTAATGGCCGTTTTTACAATTTCTGCGTTTTTAACTTTAGTTGGAATGTTAATTGCTGATTTATTATACTCAATTGTTGATCCTCGGATCACCTTTGGAAGTAAAAGTTAATAGTGGTAAAAGGCCAATCATATAGAGAAATTGTTTCTCGTCAATTTATAAAAAATAAACCAGCTGTAATAAGTGCATATTTAATATTGGGTATTTTTATGGTTGCGTTATTTGCTGATATTTTATCAAATGATAAACCATTAACTTGTAAAATTAAGGGTGAAAGATATTTCCCTGTATTTAAAGAATATATTGTAAAGATAGGATTATCAAATTGGCCGAATGATTTGCAAAATGCAGATTGGAAAAATTTGAATTATGAATCTGTTGTTTGGCCGATTGTACCATATTTACCAACCAGTTTAGATTATCGAGCTCGGTTTCATTCTCCCAGACCCGGTCATTGGTTGGGGACAGATCAAATTGGAAGAGATGTATTAAGTGGTATGATTCATGGTACTCGAACCGCACTTGCCGTAGGACTAATTTCAATGGGAATTGCGATTGTAATTGGGTTAATCTTAGGTGCATTTGCGGGTTATTATGGAGGGTTATTAGATTTAATTGTTCAACGAATAATTGAAATTATGATGACTATTCCAACTTTCTTTTTAATTATTACGGTAGTTGCATTTTATCCTGGCGGTGGTATTTGGTTAATTATGGTAATTATAGGGCTTACTTCATGGCCTGGAGTTGCTCGGTTTACCAGAGCTGAATTTTTAAAAATCAGAAATATGGATTTTGTTGTTGCTGCACAGGCTTTAGGATATTCTGCACCACGAACAATATTTAAACATGTATTACCCAATGCAATAGCACCTGTTTTAGTTATTTCTGTATTTGGAATTGCATCCGCTATTTTAACGGAATCAGGGTTAAGTTTTTTGGGATTTGGTTCCGCATCAACGGTTTCATGGGGTTCAATACTTTCCGTTGCAAGAGGTGCAACTTATGCATGGTGGATGGCGGTATTTCCCGGCACAGCAATATTTATAACTGTGACCATTTATAATTTAGTAGGTGAAGGGTTAAGAGATGCAATGGACCCTCGATTAAAAAAATAAGGATTATGATAGGAAGTTTTAAATTAGATAAAATTAATAAAATACTTGCTACTGATTGTGGTTCTACAACTACAAAAGCAATATTAATTCAAAAAGTTGATGGTGTTTATCGATTAACTCATCGAGGTGAAGCACCGACAACGGTTGAGGCTCCTTTTGAAGATGTTACTAAAGGTGTTTTAAATTCGATTATTGAATTGGAAGAGCTATCTGGAATTAAGATATTAGATGGTGAAAAAATAATTAGTCCTTCTGAAGAAAATAAAGGAATTGATATTTTTATTTCAACAAGTTCTGCAGGTGGTGGATTACAAATGATGGTTGGTGGAGTAGTTAAGGGTATGTCTGGTGAAAGTGCTCAACGGGCGGCCTTAGGGGCTGGTGCAATTGTTATGGATGTACTCGCATCTAATGATGGTCGATTATATCATGAAAAAGTAAAACGAATTAGGCAATTACGCCCAGATATGATATTACTTTCGGGTGGAATTAATGGTGGTACCGTAAATCATGTTGTAGAATTAAGTGAAGTGCTACAAGCTGCAAATCCAAAACCAAGATTGGGAATTAATTTTAAATTGCCTGTGATTTTTGCTGGTAATGAAGATGCCACTGAAATGATTAAAAAAAGATTAGAAAATACAACTGATTTAATCTGTGTTGAAAATATACGACCTACACTTGAACAGGAAAATTTAAAACCAAGCCGAGATAAAATTCATGATTTATTTATGGAACATGTAATGGCTCAGGCACCTGGATATAAAAAATTAATGAGTTGGACAAATGTCCCAATTATGCCAACTCCTGGTGCCGTAGGTGAAATAATTCAAAAAATTGCTGAACAGGAAAATATTTCAGTTGTTGGTGTTGATATTGGAGGCGCAACAACCGATGTTTTTTCAGTATTTAAACAAAAGTTTAATCGTACTGTGAGTGCAAATTTAGGAATGAGCTATTCAATTTGTAATGTTTTAGCTGAGGCTGGAATTGAAAATGTATCACGATGGGTGCCATTTGAATTAGATCAAAAAGATTTGACAAATAGAATCGCAAATAAAATGATTCGGCCAACAACAATTCCACAAACACTTATTGCGTTAAAAATTGAACAAGCAATTGCAAGAGAAGCATTAAGACTATCATTTAAACAGCATAAGGAATTTGCTGTTGATTTAAAAGGTGTTCAACAAGAACGGACAATTTCTGATGCCTTTGACCAGTCAGGTTCAGGGAATACACTTGTGAATATGCTTGAATTAGACATGTTAGTTGGTTCTGGTGGCGTTTTATCTCATGCTCCAAGAAGAGCTCAATCGGCGAGAATGTTAATTGATGCGTTTTTACCTGAAGGTATAACACAATTAGCAGTAGATTCAATTTTTATGATGCCACAACTTGGTGTGCTATCAACAGTGCATACTCAGGCAGCAGTTGAAGTTTTTGAAAAAGATTGTTTGATTTATTTAGGAGCGTGTATCGCTCCAACAGGTGAATTTCCAAAAGACTCTTTAATGTTCAAATATGAAATTAATATAAATAATGAAATTATTAAAGGAGAAATAAAATCAGGGGAATTAAAATTAATAGGTACACCGGATGGATTTTATAATTCAAAATTAATCCCCGGGAAAAATTTAGATATTGGAGCAGGTATAAATGAACCGATTAACACCAAATTAAGAGGTGGAGTTGTGGGAATATTCTTAGATGGAAGAGGACGAAACCCATTTATCATACCTGAAAATGTTGAAGATAGAGTTAAATCTTTAAATAATTGGTCTTCTGCAAGTAATGAATACCCTAAAGGGAAAATGTAATGGCAAGATCATATACTCCTGGATTAAAAGTATTAGCGAATACAAAAGTAGAAAAGAATAGAAGATTACCATTAAAAGGTAAAGTGCTCGTTGAATTAGGGGAAAAAGTAGAAATTAATACAATTGTAGCTTCTACCAAAATTCCTGGAAATGTACAAATGCTAAATGTCGCTAAAAAATTAAATATTGATTCTGAGATGGTTAAAGAATCTATGCTTGTAAAAATTGATGATTCTATTTCAAAAGGGCAATTAATTGCAGAAAGTAAAGGATTATTTGGATTATTTAAGAGTCAATTAAAATCTCCAATTGATGGAACTATTGCAAATATTTCAGATGTAACAGGGCAAGTTATTTTATCTGAACCACCTATTCCAATTGAAGTGAATGCATATTCATCTGGAAAAATAAAATCAATAATTTCAGAAGAAGGAGTTGTTGTTGCATCTCAAGGTGCTTTAATTCAAGGGATTTTAGGAATTGGTGGAGAAAATCAAGGTCTTCTTGAAATAGTTGTAAACTCAAGAGATGAAATATTAACTGAAAATCACATTAATGACACTCATAAAAATAAAATTATTATCGGTGGTTCTTTTTTAAATTTTGAAGCGTTTGAAAAAGCTAAAAAAATTGGTGTCGCGGGGATTGTTGTTGGTGGATTTAATTATAATTCACTTTCTAAAATTTTAGGCTATAATTTAGGTGTAGCAATTACAGGCTCAGAAGAATTAGGAATTTCTTTAATGATAACGGAGGGGTTCGGTGAAATTTCAATGGCAGAAAGAACTTTTAATTTATTTAAGCAATTTGATGGGCGAATGGCTGTAATTAATGGTTCTACTCAAATTAGGGCAGGTGTAATTAGACCAGAAGTAATTATTCCACATGAAGATGATGAAAATGTCGAATTATTAACTGAAAATGATTTAATTATTTCGGAAGGATCAATGGTGAGAGTTATTAGAGACCCTTATTTTGGAATGGTTGGAACTGTTATTGAATTACCTTCTTCCTTAACTGAATTAGAATCTGAAACAGAGGTTAGAATTGCAAAAGTGAAATTTAATAATAATCGAATCGAAATTATTCCACGAGCAAATTTAGAAATAATTTTATCAAAATAATGATGCAAGAACTAGAATTAACAGAAAAAGATCATATTAAAAATTTAGCAAGACGAATATTTGATCATGGATTTTCAATTCCTGCAATTTTGTTTTTAGAAATGATGAAATATGTATCATTTTTAGGTAGTCAGACAATGGTATTTTTTGGACCATTTCTAACTGTATTTATAAAATCTGATCCATATTATAAAATGGCAGAATTAATGGAAGATAAAAATAATGTTGAATTTCTTATGTTAGAAATAGAAAAATTAGAATCAGAAAAGAAAGCTCAAAATGGATAAACGAATTATATCTTTTATAGGAA
The DNA here is from genome assembly GCA_014381925.1 of Fidelibacterota bacterium. Lineage (GTDB taxonomy): Bacteria > Fidelibacterota > Marinisomatia > SCGC-AAA003-L08. The sequence continues at coordinate 8,486 of JACNKR010000071.1, forward strand.
TTTTTGTTATTATCATTGGCATTTATTATTTAGGAAATGGTAATATATTTGTAAATGATAAAAATACTATTTTTGTATCCGTAATTATTGTTTCATTAACAATTAGCTTTTACATTCAAAAAGCAAGGTCTGGTGAAGAAATTTATCTTAGACCACTTGCTGCACTTAAAGCAATTGAAGAAGCTGTTGGAAGAGCAACTGAAATGGGTAAATCTGTTTTATTTGTTCCTGGTATTTCAGATATGGATCAAGTTGAAACGGTTTCTGGTATGGTCGTTTTAGGACATGTAGCAGAGATGACAGCAAGTTATGAGACCGGGTTAAATGTTCCTGTATCTAAAGCAATTGTAATGGAAGCTGCTCGAGAAACGACGAGTGAGGCATATTTAAGAGCTGGAAGACCAGATTTATTCTACGATGACATGGTTCATTATGTTACTGAAGATCAGTTTGCATATGCCGCAGGTGTAAATGGAATAATGATGAGAGAAAAACCTGCAGCCTGTTTTTATCAAGGTAAATTTTATGCTGAATCTTTAATTTTTGCTGAAACAGGAAATTCTATTGGTGCAATTCAAATAGCTGGAACTGGTTCACAAGCTCAAATCCCATTTTTTGTAACTGCTTGTGATTATACATTAATCGGTGAAGAGTTTTTTACTGCAAGTGCATATTTGTCCGGAAAACCAGAGATGCTTGGGAGTATAAAAGGTCAGGATATTGTGAAATCATTAATAATGATATCAATTATTACCGTTTTATTTTTGGATGTATTTAATCAATTTGGAATATTAAATTTTAATATTACTAAATTTTTAACATTTTAATAAAGGAATTATAAATGCTAAAACGAATTATCCCACTTTTAATTGTAGTATCAATTGGGTTTTTAACTTTATTTGGACATTTTATAAATGTCCAATCCATTCAAGATTTTGTTAATGATGATTCTACTCAATGGTTTGATATTATAGCTTCTTTTTCTATATTTTTAGGTGTACTTAATTTAATTAAATTACAATCATTAAATATTATTCGAAAAAAGAAAAATTGGCAATACAGTTTACTCGCAGTGTTATCTTTTTTTCTTGTAATATTTGCTGGTTTCTTTTTTAGGGGTACAAATTATGTTGAATTATCAGGAATTCAAAATAAAGAGGAGCTTTCTTTTGTTGTATCAAAATTAACCAATTCTCCCCAAGAACAAATCTTATCAAATATTAATTCTGCTGAGGCAGAATATGAAATCCCTAAAATTTATATGTCTGAATCTTCTGCAGAGTCATTATTAAATGAATTGTTACCTTTTGCGGAATCTGGTGAAGTTAAACAAAAAAAATGGGGAGCACATTTAAATACAGAGGGATCCTTGTTTTATTGGATCTTTGATTATATATTTACACCATTATCAGCAACAATGTTTGCATTATTAGCATTTTTTGTTGCGTCTGCTTCATATAGAGCATTTAGAATTCGAAACTTTGAAGCAACATTATTATTAGTTTCTGGGATTATTTTAATGTTAGGAAGAGTTCCAGTGGGGGCATTAATTCCTGCTTGGATTATTGGGTATATTTGTGTTTTAGGAATAGGGGCAGGCATTGCACCATTTATAAAAAATAGACAAACTTTATTAGGAATAATTTTGATTCTATTTATGATAAATACAGGCTTTGCTTTTTTAAATGATTGGAACCCTGAAGCACCATCTTTCTTATTTTTACCAAATTTACAAAATTGGATTTTTACTGTACCAACTGTTGCTGGTGCAAGAGCAATGATGATTGGAATTGCTTTAGGTATTGTGGGTACTTCATTTAGAATTATTACGGGATTGGAAAGATCCTTTTTAGGAGAATAAAATGGAATCAATAAAAAATTTATTTATTAATATTGGTACAATAAATAGAAGGTGGATTTTTCTAATTGTAGGTCTTTCTGTATTATTACCTTTATTATTTCCTATTAATATCCCCATTCAACCTACTTCACATTCACAACAGGTTTATAATGCATTAAATAGTTTAGAACCAAACTCTAATATATTGCTTTCGTTTGAATATGGTCCAAGTACTAAGCCTGAGATTCATCCAATGGCTATTAGTGTGCTTAGACTATTATTTGAAAAAGGACATAAAGTATATGCAATGGCATTATGGCCAGATGGGTTATTTATGTCCCAAGATGCTTTTAAACAGGTTGCAAAGGAGGAATATAATAAAAAATATGGTGTGGATTATGTGAATTTGGGGTTTAAACCAGGAAATGAAGCAGTCGTAAAAGGTGTAGCATCTGATATCCGAAAGCTATATACAGTTGACTCTCAAGGCATATTGGTTAAAGATATAGAAATGATGGAGGGCATACAAAATATAAACGATTTTGATTTTGTATTTAGTTTTTCTGCAGGGTATCCTGGTTCAAAAGAATGGCTACAATTTGCTACAGACCCAAATAATATTCCATTATCAACAGGATGTACTTCAATTCAAGTAACTGAAATTTTACCCTATGTTGAAAATGAACAAATATTAGGCGTACTTGCAGGTATGCCTGGAGCTGCAGAATTTGAAAATTTAATAGGTAAAGCAGGATCTGCAACTGGATTAATGGCGGCTCAATCTTTTGCACATATTATAATTATTTTATTTATAATTTTAGGAAATTTAACTTATTACTTTACGCGTAAAAAAGGACGGAAATATTAATGAATAATATCGAAATAATTGGTGCATGGATTTCAGTTCTATTTACCTTATCAATATTAAGTTATTTATATAAAGATAATCCATTTTATAAATCGGCAGAGCATATATTTGTTGGTGTTTCAGCTGGGTATTGGGCATCAACTTTTTTCTGGACCCAAGTATATCCTAATTTATTTGGACGACTTTGGCCAGCATCTCAAATGAATAGTAATGATAGTTTCTTATTAACAATATGGTATTTCCCTTACCATGTAATTAGAAATTTATCAACATTATTTGGATTAGTAAAAAATGATATTTTTCCATTAACAGGTATTGAAAGTGGATTTGAAGAAATTTCATTTAGTTATTTAATTCCATTTTTTTTAGGAATGTTTATGCTCATGAGATTAATTAAGAAATTATCATGGTTAGCTCGGTGGGCGATTGCATATACCGTCGGAATGGCTGCAGGGCTTAGATTCTACGGGTTTTTAAGTTCTGATATTGTTGAACAGATTAAAGGCTCTACAATTGATTTAAGTGCGGGGCCTATTGAAATAATAAATAGTTTAATCTTAATTTTTGGTACATTAACTGGATTATTATATTTTTTCTTCTCAAGAAAAGATACGGGTTTGATAAGTAAGTTTAGTAAAATAGGTATCTATTTTTTAATGATATCATTTGGAGCATCTTTTGGTTTTGCAGTTATGGGACGGATTTCATTGTTGATAGGTCGATTTAATTCACTTATTGAATATAATGGAAAAGAGTATTATTATAGTTCTCTTTGGGTTTTAGTTTTTATGATTGTAACATTAGCTTATTGGACATTTAAGAATAATGATAAACAAGAGTCGGTTAATTAATTGAAAATGAATCAACCAATTTTACAAGTTAAAAACCTAAAAACCTATTTTAAAACAGATAATGGAGTTGCTCATGCCGTAGATGATGTTTCATTTAATCTAAATGCAGGTGAGACTTTGGGAATAGTAGGTGAATCGGGTTGTGGAAAATCAGTTACTTCATTATCTATAATGAGATTAATTGATCAACCACCAGGTTTTTTTGCAGGTGGTGAGATTTTATTTAAAGGTGAAAATCTCTTAGATATGAATGATGATCAAATGAGAAATATTAGAGGAAATAAAATTTCTATGATATTTCAAGAGCCAATGACATCTTTAAATCCAGTTTTTACAATAGGCAACCAAATTATTGAAGCTATTCAATTACATCAAAAATTAGATTTTGAAAAATCTAGAAAAAAAGCGATTGAAATGTTAGATTTTGTAGGGATTCCTGCACCAGACCAAAGGATAGATGAATACCCGCACCAATTATCTGGTGGAATGAGGCAGAGAGTGATGATTGCTATTTCCTTGTCATGTAATCCTGAAATACTAATTGCTGATGAACCAACAACAGCATTGGATGTTACAATACAAGCACAGATTTTAGAATTAATTCAGCAATTACAAAATGAATTAAATTTAGCTGTGATAATGATAACGCATGACTTAGGTGTAATTTCGGAAATATGTAATAGAGTAATCGTAATGTATGCAGGGCAAGTTGTAGAACAGGGTACGATAAAAGAAATTTTTAAATCACCTAAACATCCATATACTAAAGGATTAATGAAATCTATTCCTATAATAGGTGAAAATAAAAATACAGAATTATATAATATTAAAGGATTAGTTCCAAATGCAACTGAATTTCCAAATGGATGCCATTTTCATCCAAGATGTGAATTTGTGGTAAATAAATGTAAAGAGCAATTACCAAATATTGAATCAATAACAAATAATAGTGAACATGTAGTTCGATGCTGGGAAGCGTAAATAAAAAGGAATCTAACTATGAATGAAATTTTAACACAATTAAGAATAAAAGAATCTAATCTAGGATGTGGAGTTGGAGGAGCACCTTCATTTGCAACTGGAAATGGAGGAATATTAGAGTCATTTAATCCAACAACGGGTGAAAAATTAGCCGAAATTAAAATGGGTTCAGAGGCTGATTATGAAACCGCAGTAAAAGAATCTTTAAAAGCTTTTGATTCTTGGAGAATGGTGCCTGCACCAATTAGAGGTCAATTAATATTGAAAATGGCAAATGAGCTTAGGGATAAGAAAGATTTATTAGGAAGCTTAGTTGCATTGGAAATGGGTAAGATAAAGGCTGAAGGAGATGGTGAAGTTCAAGAAATGATTGACATTGCAGATTTTGCAGTTGGATTATCTCGGCAATTATATGGTCTTACTATGCATTCGGAGAGACCATTACATCGAATGTATGAACAATGGCATCCTCTTGGAATTGTTGGTGTAATCTCTGCATTTAATTTTCCGGTAGCTGTTTGGGCATGGAATGCATTTATTGCTGCTGTATGTGGAAATATTACGCTTTGGAAACCATCATCTAAAACGCCTTTATGTGCAGTTGCCATTCAAGAGTTATGCAATGATGTATTAAAACGAGAAGGTTATCCTGCAATTTTTAATATGATTATTGGTCGTGGTTCTACAATTGGTGAAAAAATGATCAATGATAAAAGAGTTTCATTAATTTCAGCAACAGGCTCAACAAAAATGGGTAAACGAATTGGCGAAGTTGTTGGTGGAAGGCTAGGAAAGACAATACTTGAATTAGGTGGAAATAATGCAATTATTGTAGATGAGTCTGCTAATATGGATATAACTATTCCAGGAATTGTATTTGGATCTGTTGGAACTGCTGGGCAAAGATGTACAAGTACACGAAGAATATTTGTTCAAAAAAACATGAAAGATAAACTTGTTAAAAGTCTGATTAATGCATATAAACAAGTACCAATTGGAGACCCTTTATCAAGTGATACTTTAATGGGTCCTCTTATTGATGACTCTGCAATTACAGATTATAAAAATGCATTAGAAAAAGCAATTCAAGAAGGTGGAGAAATAGTTTATGGTGGAAATGTTTTAGATAGAGCTGGGTCTTTTGTGGAACCAACAATTGTTTTAGCGAAAAATGAATTTAAAATTGTACAGGAAGAAACCTTTGCACCAATTTTGTATATTATTGAATATGATACAATTGAAGATGCAATGAGAATGCATAATGATGTTCCTCAAGGATTATCATCATCAATATTTACAAATAATATTATGAACTCTGAGAAATTTCTTTCACATATGGGAAGTGATTGTGGTATTGCAAATGTAAATATTGGTACATCGGGTGCTGAAATTGGTGGTGCGTTTGGCGGTGAAAAAGAAACAGGTGGGGGGCGTGAGTCTGGTTCAGATGCGTGGAAAGCATATATGCGAAGACAAACAAATACAATTAATTGGAGCACGGAATTACCGTTAGCTCAAGGTATATCATTTAACTTATAAAATTTATTAGGAGAAATTATGGGAGTTTTAGCAACGAATGTTAGAAATGTATTAAATAAAAATTTATTAGCCGATGGTTTTGATCCAATAATGGATTTAGATAAAAGTCATGGGTCGTGGATTGTTGATGAGCGAGATGGAAAAGAATACTTGGATATGTTTTCAATGTTTGCTTCTGGAGCAGTTGGTTATAATCATCAAAAAATTCATGCAATTAAAGATAAATTAGCAAAAGCTGCAATTCATAAACCAACATTATCAGATGTTTATAATACAATGTTTGCTGAATTTTTAGAAACATTTAATGAAATTGCAATTCCAAGTTATTTAAAACATGCTTTTTTTATTGAAGGCGGTGCACTTGCAGTTGAAAATGCATTAAAAATTGCATTCGATTGGAAAGTTAGAAGAAATATGGAAAAAGGCATTACAGAAATAGATACAAAGATTATCCATTTTAAACAGGCATTTCATGGAAGAAGTGGATACACTTTGTCATTAACAAATACGACGGATCCTCGAAAAACAATGTATTTTCCTAAATTTGATTGGCCTCGAATTAATAATCCATATTTACGATTTCCAATTACTGAATCTGTTTTAAACGATGTAAAAAAAGCTGAAGAAGTTGCTTTAAATCAAATTAAATCGGCAATCGAAAATGATCCAAATGGGATGGCTGCAATTTTAATTGAACCAATTCAAGGTGAAGGTGGAGATAATCAATTTAGAGATGAGTTCTTTGTCGCATTGAGAGAATTATGTGATGATAATGATATGCTTTTAATCTTTGATGAAGTTCAAACAGGATTAGGAATTACCGGCAAAATGTGGGCTCATGAACATTATTCAGTTAAACCCGATATTATTGCTTTTGGTAAAAAATCTCAAGTTTGTGGGGTTCTTGCTGGCGAACGAATTTTAGAAGTTGATAATAATGTTTTCACTGAGTCAAGTCGAATAAATTCTACATTTGGTGGAAACTTAGTTGATATGGTCAGGTTCCAAGCAATTTTAGAAATTATAAAAGATGAAAACTTAGTTGAAAATGCAAAAGATATGGGAGATTATTTACTTCAACAAATTAAAGGTTTAATGGTAGAATTCCCTGGATTTGTTACAAATGCAAGAGGATTAGGATTATTTTGTGCATTTGATTTACCGTCAGGAACGGAAAGAGATGATGCATGGGCTGAAATGATGAAAAATAATTTATTAATATTACCTTCTGGTGATCAATCAATTCGCTTCAGACCTCATCTAAATGTGACAAAAGAAGATTTAGACAAAGCAATTGAAATCACAAAAGAATCTCTTGGGAATTGTTTGAAATAACTGATGGGAATCCTCTATATTGTTGCAACCCCAATTGGAAATTTAGGGGATTTAACATTCCGTGCTGTTGAATTATTAAATGAAGTTGACATCATTGCTACTGAGGATACGCGTCAAACTAAAAAGCTTTTAAATCATTACGCAATTGATTCTAAAATGGTTTCTTATCATGAATGGAACGAAATTGAAAGAGCAATTGAATTATGTAATGAAATTCAAAATGGGAAATCAATTGCTTTAGTAACCGACGCAGGAACTCCTTGTATATCTGATCCTGGTTTTAGAATTGTAAGGCAAGCACAAAAGCAAAATATAAAAATAAGAACAATACCAGGTGCAAACGCTGGAATATCAGCCCTATCAATTTCGGGTTTACCATCAGATAGTTTTTTCTTTGATGGATTTTTACCCAAAAAAAAAGGGCGTAAAACAAGATTAGAATTTTTATCAACATTGGATTGCTCAATTATTTTATATGAATCTCCTCATCGAATATTAAAAACATTGATAGATATTCATAATTATTTAGGAAATCGTTTTGTTTCTATCTCTAGAGAATTAACAAAGAAATTTGAAGAAGTTGAAACGAAACAAATTATTGAATTAATTGATAAATATGAAAATAAAAAAGCAAAAGGTGAATTTGTGTTAATTATCGCAAAAGAAGGATTTATTCTTTAGAATGCTTATTTCATTTGAAGGAATAGATGGGTGTGGTAAAACAACTCAAATAAATTTATTAAAAGAAAAGTTTGATTTTCAAGAAATAAAATATATTTCGATAAGAGAGCCGGGTAGTACACCGATTTCTGAACAAATTAGAGATATTTTATTAAATCCAAGAAATACAGAAATTGCATCTGAAACAGAGTCTTTACTCTTTGCTTCTGCTAGAGCGCAAATAATTAATGAAATAATAATTCCTGCTCTAAATGAAGATAAAATTGTTATTTGTGATCGATTTATCGATAGTACGATTGCATATCAAGGTTATGGTCGGGGAATGGATATAAAAAAATTGGAAAATATTAATTTATTTGCAATACAAAAAGTTATTCCCCAGTTTACATTTTATTTAGATATTTCTGTAGAAGAAAGTCAGCTACGACTTTCACAAAATGGTTTAGATCGAATGGAATCTTCGGGGTATAAATTTTTTAATAAAGTTAGAAATGGTTATCTTCAAATTGCTAAATCTAATAATAAGCGCGTGCATGTTATAAATGGATTGAAATCAAGAGAAGATATTTTTTCTTCTATTTTATCCATATTAGAATTGGATTGAAATTCAATTAATAAATCTTTTTAAATTATAAGTACATAAAAAGGTTGAATTTCAACTATATGTAAATAATGATTATATATCTTTACATTTTAAATTTATAATCATTTTATTATTAATCATCATTCAAAATAAAATAATAATTAAATAAGATTTGGAAAATAATTCAATAGAATTGCATAATAAATTAGATTCAATTAATAAGAAGTATTTCATTGAAACCTATGGTTGTCAAATGAATGTATATGATTCAGAACTTGTCGCAACTCAATTAGAAAATTCAGGATTTGAAAAAACAGAAAATATTGAAATTGCAGATGCTATTTTTCTAAATACATGTGCTATACGAGATAAGGCTGAAGAAACTGTACATAATCGATTGTCAAATTTGCATAATTTGAAAAAGAAAAAACCCGGAATGATTCTAGGTGTATTAGGGTGTATGGCTCAAAATTTAAAAAATGAATTATTAGAATCTAAACCATTTGTTGATGTGATTTTAGGTCCAGATTCATATCGACGGATTCCTGAATTAATTCAGTCTCGAACTCAAGAAAATAACAATATTGTTGATACAAAATTATCAAAATTTGAAGTGTATGAAGATTTATATCCATCAAGAAATGAAGGAATAAATGCATGGATTTCTATAATGCGTGGATGTGATAAGTTTTGTACTTTTTGTATTGTACCGTTTACAAGAGGGCGAGAACGAAGTAGTTCAATAGAAAGTATAGTTGAAGAAGCAAAAAAATGTGTAGCAGAGGGTTTTATTGAAATTACACTATTAGGTCAAAATGTAAATTCATATCGAACTCCAGAAGGTGCATTTCCTGAATTATTAAAAGAAATTGCAGTAATACCCGGTGTTAAGCGTATTCGTTATACCTCACCGCACCCTCAAGATATTGATGATGATTTGTTACAAGTAATGAAAGATTTTGACAATATTTGTAATCACATTCATTTACCATTACAGGCTGGGGCTGATCGAATTTTAAAGCGAATGAATAGAACTTATACGAAAGTAGAGTTTTTAAATTTAGTCGATAAAATTCGTAAATATATGCCTGATTGTTCATTATCTACAGATGTAATTGTAGGATTCCCTGGTGAGACCGATGATGAATTTTTAGAGACTTTAGATGTAATAGAAAAAGTTGAATTTAATAGTGCTTTTATGTTTAAATATTCATCACGACCCGGTACAAAAGCATCCGAATATACAGACCAAATTGATGAAAATATTAAACAAACAAGACTTGAGTCATTAATTTTATTACAAAAAGAAAAGACCTTGATTGCAAATAAAAAATTGGTTGGTACTGTACAAGAAGTCATTGTTGAAAAAGAAAGCAAAAAATCTGAACATCAATGGGCTGGGCGTACAAATGGAAATACATGGGTTGTTTTTGATAAATCTAATGAATCAATTAAAGATATTATTAAAGTTTTAATCACCGATGCACGAGGCATCACATTATTTGGACAGAGAGAGAATTAAATGAGATTAATAAAATCACTATTAGGTATTATAATTTTAGTCGGAGCTGCATTTTTTTTATATCAAAACCAGGTAATTAACCCTGATGATTTAACAATTTGGCTTTATTATGGAAAAGAAGTTACATTAAAATTACCTGTAATTATTGCATTATCATTTCTTACGGGTGCAATAATCGGATTATTATTATCCGCAATTCAAATTATTTCTCATAAAACTGAAATTATGTCATTAAAGTCCGAAAAACGAAAATTACAAGTTGAATTAGATACATTAAGAAATCAAGCAATATCAGATGATATTGAAATAAAAGACGCTTCTGAAAATATAGAATTATGAATACTCCTTTATTAATATTATTAGTTTTAATTGCGATTGGTGGGGGAGTTTATTATTATATCAGTCTTCGGCCGGGGAGTAAATCTTCACTTAAAGAATCTTATTCTGAAGGATTAGACTTATTAGTTTCAGGACAACGAAAAGAAGCGTATCAACATTTCAAAACAATAGTTCAACATGATACCAATAATGTAAAAGCCTATATTAAATTAGGACAAGTAATTCGTGAAGGTGGTAATCCAACCCAAGCGTTAAAGATTCATAAAAATTTAACAATTCGTTCAAAAATTACAACCTTTGAAAAAATTGAACTTCACAAGAATTTATCCCTTGATTATGCTGATTTAGGAAATTTAGAAAATGCAATTTCTGAAGCAGAAAATATATTAAACTTAAATAAAACGAGTGAATGGGCTTTATCTCATTTAATCGATTTTTATAAAAAGAAAGAAAACTGGGGGAAAGCCAGTGAATATTTGCATCAATATCAAGAAGTAACAAAAACACAAGATTCACACCTTGTTGGATTATATAAAATTCAAGAAGGCCGAATTGCATTAAAAAATAAAGAGTTCCAAAAATCTAGAGAATTATTGGAAGACAGCTTGAAAATTGATTCAGATTTATCTTCTGGATATTTATTTTTAGGAAATTCTTTTGCAGATGAAAGTGAAATTGCATATAAAAAAGCAATGGATATTGATGATAAAGAGTTTCAGACTCAAGATGAAAAACAAGAATATGTTGAATTTGTTCAATTAGCAAAACAGCAATTAGCAAGAGCTATTCCAATGTGGGTTCAATTTACAGAACGAGAGTCGGAGCAATCATGGTTAGTATTACCTAAAATAAAAGATGCGCTTTTTGCATTAAATCGCTTTAATGAAATTGAAGAAGTACTTAAGAAAATTCTAAAAAATGATGCAGATAACGTAGATGCAATTTCTTCGCTTGCTGATTTTTATAATCAGAAAGGTAGTCGTAAAGAAGCTATTGATATGATTTCATTTGCAATTGAAAAAGAGCCTGATTCATTAATTGCCAATGTAATTCGATTAAAACTTTCAACTTATAAAGGTGATTTAAATGAAGTTCGGAAAGATTGTGATAATTTAATTTCATTGTTTATGAAAGAAGTTTATCAGCAAATGAATTCACATAATGTGAAAGGTGATATTGATTGGCTTGAAAAAAATAGTCCAAAAGGAACATCAATTCAAGCATGAAATTAATATTGCCATTTTTAATAATGGTATTCACAATTGTTTCAGCATATCCAATTCAATCTTTGCGAGAGCATGTAATTTCTGGAAATTTAGATTATGTGAACCGATATATTCAAAATTTATCAGAAAGAGAAATAAATCAACCTGATTTTCAATTTTTAAATGGTTATATGATAATTGATGGAAATGAATCTGCTCACATTTTTTCTAAAATAGAATTAACAGATTTATCTGGTCATTTAGCACCGGTATTCTTGTATAAAAAAGGAAACTTTCATTTTGTAAATAATGAATTTAATCTTGCTATAGAGCCATTAAAGAGTTTAATTAAAAAATATGATACATCCGATTATATTTCACCTTCAATCTCTTTGATAATTAATTCATATTTAAATTTAGGACGTCCTGATTCTGCTAATTATATTTTAGAATGGGCAAATAATAACATTGCTAATTTTTCATCCAATAAAAAAATATCATCTTCTTCAAAAATTGAAACGGTAAATTATCAACCTAAAGGTAAATTTACAATTCAGATCGGTGCATTTGGCAAAAAAATCAATGCGAATCAATCCATTAATAAATACAAAAAATCAGGATATCAATTACGAATTGATGAAATAAATGTAAATGGTAAAACACTTTTTGCAGTTAGATATGGTTATTACCAGTCTAAAAAAGAAGCAGGGGAAATACAGAAAAAAATTAAAAAGGATTTAGCAATCACAACTTACTTAAGAAAGTTAGAATAGGTAATTGTTTTTGGTAAATAAAAGACAGTTTACTATTGTTTATTTAAAATTGGAAGCGAATGTGTTCCTGGTGGACACCTCAGTCTTCAAAGCTGTTTGAGGGGCAGAAATGTCTTTGGTGAGTTCGATTCTCACACGCTTCCGCAAAATAAAAAAGCCTCACAATTTATGAGGCTTTTTTATCAACTTTAATATTTTATCAATACTCTATTTTTATTATTTGTTTGTAATTCAGGTGTTTGTTCTCTATCTAACATTCCAGCCATTTCGGAAACATGTTCATTGATATAATTTCCTAATTCACTAATTGTTAAATAATAATATTAATAAAAATCCATAAACGATAATATACAATAAATTATTCAGTAAAAAGGCTTCTGAAATAAATTGATATTCGTAAATTATTAAAGTAGCGAAAGATAATGTATTATATATTTGCAAACATAAATTTTCTAAAATTATTTATTGTCTTGTGAATTAAATATTGGGTTTAAATGAATTTATATCCAAAAAACTTGCACTATCTAATTAATCAGGATGAATGTGTAATTATTACAGACTTCCTTCTTTTAAAAATATTATGATTGGAAATTAAAATGTTTAAACAAATCATTTTTTTAATTAGCTTTACATTTTTAGTAAGTCAAGATTGTGTAGATAATCGCTATCTTGAAGAAATTTTTGAAATTGAAGTAGAAACTTGGATAGAATATGGTGAAAATGTAAATGATACTTGGGGTTTTCCTACAACGGAACAATTGTATTTGGATGTTTATCAGCCAATAAATGATGAATTAGAAAACCGTCCACTCGCGATATTTTTATTTGGTGGTGCATTTATGTATGGTAATAGAACATCTCCAGATATTGTAGCACTTTGTGAAGGTTATGCAAAGCGTGGCTATGTTACAGCAGCAATAGATTATCGTCTAACTCCGTCTTTAGCAATTGATAATTCAGAAGAAAATGTATATTCAGCGGTAGTAAAGGGGGTACACGATTTTAAAGGAGCAATACGGTATTTTAGAAAAAGTATGAATGAAGGAAATGAATACAAATTAGATCCAACACGAATTTATGGAGGTGGCACATCAGCGGGATCAATAGCTACAATTCATTCTGCATATTTAAGTGAGAATGATGCAATTCCAGAATTAATATTAAATATTGTAGATAGTGCAGGAGGAATTGAAGGTGAAAGTGGAAATCCAGGATTTAGCTCTGAAATTCACGGTGTAATTAATTTATGTGGTGGTATTGGTGATGTAAATTGGATTGATGAAAATGACTCTCCTATTGTCAGTCTACATGGAACACTTGATGCAACTATCCCTTTTGAAGGAGGAATAAATTTACTTGGAGTCTATACGGAAGGGAGCGGTTCAATCCATAACCGTATGATAGAATTAGGCAATGCCTCTGCTCTTTTTACAGATATTGGGGGTGGACATTGTGATTTTATTTCTGATATGGATTTTGTAAATCAGTTTACAAGTGAATTTATGTATGACCATGTTTGTTCTACTGATTTTATTATTATTGGAGATCTTAATGGAGATGATTTAACAAATGTCATAGATATTATAATTACAATTAATTTAATATTAGATAATGAATTTGATGAAAATGCTGATTTAAATTTTGATGAACAAATTAATGTGTTAGATATTTTATTAATTGTAAATATTATTTTAGAATCAAATATCTAATGACGGTCATCATGATTTAGAATTAATTTTAAAATATAAATTAACTTTTAGTTAACTTTTAATGAGCGTTGCCCCTCAGACCTTTTTACAATAAATTAATAGGAGTAAAATTTATGAAATGTATCTTTTTAAAATTAACCGATTATGTCACATACCATCTGACGACATACAACTTGAATAAACTAAAAAAATCCATCCTAATATTAGCTATATCTTTTGGATATAGTCAATGGACCCAATCTGAGGGTACTGAAGGCCTTGATATGCAAGCGGTTATATCATATAACAATTTTGATTTTGCAGGTGGTGCAACTGGCACCTATCGTTCCTCAGATCAAGCCTTTAGCTTTCAAACATCAAATAATGGCAATGATTCAAATGGTCCTTCTCGGGCTTATACTTATGATGAATTATATATTTATGTTGGGACAAGTCAAGGAGTATTTAGGAGTGATAACAATGGCGATTCCTGGATTCCAAAAAGCAATGGATTAACAAGTGGACTAACTCATGCATTAATTAAAGTAAATTCGCGACTATTTCATACCGGACCATTTGGCGTTTCAATGTCTAATAATTTAGGTGAAAACTGGACTGCTGCTGGTTTATCTGGATATGATGTTCGATGTATTACCAATATAGAAGATACATTGTTTGTTGGAACGATCGGTGATGGCCTTTTTAAAAGTACCGATTGGGGAGAAAATTGGTCTTCTATTAATAATGGAAGTATTTCTTCTAATTTTAGAGCAATTCAAAGTAAAGGTAATATTCTTTTTGCAGGTGGGCAAAATGGTACTGGTGTTTTTAGATCTACAAATTTTGGGAATAATTGGGAATTACTAACGAATGGTATTTCAAGCGCTGCTTATAGAGGTTTTGCAATAAACGACCAATTAATTGTTGCAGGATCAACAGGTGCGGGCGTTTTTTATTCACTTGATAATGGTGATAATTGGTCGGTTATAAATGATGGACTTACCGACCTTACTGTCTTTGATCTTGAATTGAATGATAATTATATTATAGCTGCCACACATAACCAAGGTGTTTTCCGTTATGAACTATCAAATATAATTACTTTACTTCAAGGAGATGTAAATGGTGATGGAATTGTAAATGTGTTAGATATTCTAATGGCCGTTAATTTAATACTCTCAAATGAATACAATAATAATGCGGATATAAATTCAGATAGTTTCATCAATGTCTTAGATATTATTTCTATCGTTAATATAATTTTAGGAGAATAATTATTAATAATAGTAGAAAATTAAATAATCATAAAGAAAGAAATTATATGCCTTCCAACTTAAAAATAAACAAACTCATTTCAATTTTCTTATTTTCCACCATTGGCATTTCAGCCTTTTTGATGGCTCAAACAGTAACGAATCCAATAACGGGCAGAACTTGGATGGATAAAAATTTAGGTGCAGCACAGGTTGCAACTTCATCCACGGATGCAAATGCTTACGGGGATCTATATCAATGGGGAAGAAATTCTGATGGTCATGAATCAAGATCTTCTCAAACTGTAAACACTTTATCTAATACTGATAATCCGGGACATTCTAATTTTATTTTAGCTAATTCGGATTGGAGAAATCCTCCTAACGACAATTTATGGCAAGGAACTACAGGAATTAACAATCCATGTCCTGCAGGATTCAGATTACCAACTGAAGAAGAATTTGAAGAAGAACGATCAAGTTGGACATCTAACGATGCAAATGGAGCATTCCTTTCTCCTCTTAAATTAACGCTTACTGGAGCAAGGAGCAGAATGAGTGGTCAAATTGGAAATGTTGGTACATTCGCAGGATACAGAACCAGTACCTTGGATGGATCTTCGTCCTGTAGAGTAATGGGAATTAGTTCAAGTAATGCATTTATGGGAAATCGGGAGCGAGCAGATGGAAATTGTATAAGATGTATTTTGGATATGGACGATTCTATTCAGGGAGATGTGAATAATGATAATATTGTAAATGTACTGGATATTATCGCTACTGTAAATTTCATCTTAACAAATAGTTATGATAATAATTCTGATTTAAATTTTGATGAACAAATTAATGTATTAGATATTTTATTAATTGTAAATATTATTTTAGAATCAGAAGCATAAAAAATGCAATCAAATGCAAATACAGTTATCGAATATTTAAAAAATCTTCCTGTAGATAGAATTGAGTCGGTAACAAAATTACATGAAACAATTTCTGATAATATACCAAAAGGTTTTGAGTCAATGATGAATTATGGTATGCCAGGGTTTGTTGTTCCTCATTCTATTTATCCAAATGGTTATCACTGTAATCCTAAATTACCATTACCTTTTATAAATTATGCATCACAAAAGCATTTTATAGCATTATATCATATGGGAATTTATGCAAATCCTGATTTATTAAAATGGTTTGTTGATGAATATCCTAAATATTGTAATACAAAATTAGATATGGGGAAGAGTTGTATCCGATTTAAGAAACCAGAAAATATTCCTTTTGAATTAATTGCTAAATTAACTCAAAAAATGACGGTTAATAATTGGATTTCAATTTATGAAGAAAATATAAAGAGATAAATAGAGGCAAGAAAAATCTTACCTCTATTTATAATAGAAAATTTCTTAATTTAAAATAATTGAAACTAATTGAACTATATCTACAACATTGATATTTGAATCAATATTTACATCTGCAACTAATAGTTGCCCCTCGTCAAAAGTAGTATCACCTAAAATGTAAGAAACTAATAATACGATGTCAGTTACATTAATTTGCCCATCAAAATTAATATCTCCAATTAACATATTATCCATAACAGACATAGTTACTGGAATATTTACTGTTGGTTGAATACTTGAAGAAAGTAATATTTCAGCAAAATAATCACCCAATGGTAAATCAGTAGATTCAGCAATTACATTTATTGTTGAACTTTCTCCAAATGCTAATTCACCCATTAATTCACCTTCAAGAACTAACCAGTCAACTTCATCAAGAGTTTTGAATTTTAATGATTTCCCAGATTGCCCATATTCACTATCATAGGCAACGGCAATCGCATCTGTACCTGAGCTATTTTGAATACCAATTGTAGAGCTAGTTAAATTCCCTGTCATTTCTCTATAATTCAAATCAATTTCACCATTTTGATGTAGTACAAATTGAAAATCAAAATTCCCTGTATATTCAGGAGTTGAAGAACATCGACTTACATGATCAAACCATACAACTAACTTATCATCAAATGAATAATAAAATACATTTCCAATTCCTTCAGGACAACCCGCAGGATCTGTACTTATTGGATTAAGATCATCCCAAAAACCAAAAATCGCAGGTCTTGGTGCTGAAATTGAAGGAATATTTAAATTACTAAATGCCGTATTATCTTCACCAAAACCAATCCAGCCATTTGGATTTACAATACATTGCGTATAATTCTCACCATAAAATGAGAATTCAAACCCAATATCTATTGGAGAATCTGCAACATCATTATGAGGGAAAACTAATTGTGTTCCCATACCATCAATATCTATCCATTCATATTCAATTACATTATCAATATTTGAATCGCTCCACACATGTCCATAATTATCATTACCTCCGATAACTTCAAATGGTGTAACACCCGTTTTGGTCACCGAATAGGATAGAACTGATTCTTCTTCTCCTGTATTTGAAATTGTCATAGAAGATGACGAATATTCACCTAAGTTAAGAGTGAAATCCATATTATCGTAATTAAAGGTCATTTCAGGAATTGGTAATGGTATTGGTGATCGAGTTGTTATAAAAAGAGCAGTTTCATTTTCTAATTGAGATGCACCTTCAGAATAATTATTATTATAAGTATATTGCAAACCAATATCAGTTAATTCATTTTCTATTCCAATTGTACAAAAACTTCCATGTGTTGGAGGATATGAACTAAAGTTTCCATTAGAAGTATTATTAAATGTTTTATATTGCAATTTCATTTCACCATCACCGCTTGGCAATACAGGGTTATTATAAAGAATTATCTGAAAATTTTCTGTTGAATTTTGGTCATAAGTTTTCATATTTGACCATTCAACTACAAAATATTCATTATTTGGTTCAGCAAATGTATAAACATTTCCACTGCTTGTTTTTAAATCATCCCAAAAAACAGCGACCATTGTTGGAGGTCCACCTGCTCCTGGAATTTCATAATTACGGAATGCTTCTGATTCAGAGGTACCAAATGATATCCAACCATTTGTGCAAACCGTTATTTCATTATAATTAATTCCATAATAGCTGAAAGAGAAGGGTAGATTGACATGAGCAATTGGACCATTTCCACTCCATGTTCCATTTCCGTTGTCATTTAAGTTTAAATTCTGACCTGTTTGATTTATTTCAATCCAATCGTAAACTGGGGCTAAATCAAATAAATCATCATTTGAATCATAAATAAAATATCCATATTCATCAGGTCCTGTTGGGTCAGTATCCATTATTCTTCCAATTGATATACTAAAATATACCTCTTTACTGAAACCATTATCAGATTCTAATAAAAGGGTAAATGGGACATCTGTTCCATTTAATACCGTATTATCAATTTCTAATATAAACGAACCTGAAGATTCTTGTAATCCACCAGCATTTATAGAATTCCAATTTACATTAAAACTTATCACATTAATTTCAGAATTTTCAGTTGTTAATGTACCAATTATATTATCACTTGAAATAGACCCTATATTTGATAAAGTAA
Organism: Fidelibacterota bacterium; assembly: GCA_014381925.1. Lineage (GTDB taxonomy): Bacteria > Fidelibacterota > Marinisomatia > SCGC-AAA003-L08. Next base: position 27,473 of record JACNKR010000071.1, read on the forward strand.
CTTTTATTCCTTGATTTTCACCGGGATTTATTGCTGATTCATCATCTGATAAATAACTTACAATTTCTAAGTCAAATCCATGAACCTCAATATTTAATTGAGAATTCCATTGATTTTGTCCGTCTGAAAATTGAACTAATAATTTTAAATCTTCATTATGCTTGGCACTTGAATCTAAACTGAAAGATAAACCGCTTAATTCTGTAGATTCACCCGCATTCAAATTACTATAGGATAATTCATTATTAATTAAAGTAACTTTGTCTGAAGTTGTTGATAATGATACGGATAAATCGCTTACGTTACTATTACCAAAATTTTGTATTGGAATTGATAACTCAACTGTTTCTCCAGGATTTAATAAGTTATTATTATTTCCATTATCATTTAATGCAATAGTACCATTAGAGTTTAAATTAACTACGCCACCTGACGCATTTTCAATTGTAAGCGTTGAAACATATGGTTTATATCCTTGGTCCGTCACGACTAAAGAAATATCACCACTTGTGGTATAATCTAATGAAATTAATGCTATTCCAGTATCATCCGTGAATGAATTACTAAATACTTCATTAGATTTATATAATGTTACTCGTGAGTTTTTTAGTGGGTCTCCATTATTATCAAGTACTAATACTTCAACAAAATTAGTCCCAAATGATACTGATTCTACATGTGAAACTGAAAATAATTTTGGAGTTGTAGTCCATAAATGAGTTGATGGATCTCCAATTAAATTATTCCAATGTGTAAATGCTGAAATCCAATTGTCAGGGTTTCCAGGGTAAGTCATATCTAATGCAAGTTTTCCATTTGCTAATGCTGCTCCTGCAGTGCTTAATTTTTTAGCAAAAAGACCATCATAAATTCCCATATCTACAATATTATTAAAAAGAGTATGTGTATTCCATGTTGCCGTTCCTACAGATGCTACAGCACCTTTAGGATTTGCAGGTGTTCCTGCTCTAAAAAATGATTCTGATAAACTTGCATTGTCTTCAGAAAATGAACCTGTTCCACATGTTAAAACCGATGCAAAAGGTAGCATAAATCCGTTTGACGCATTATCAATATCACTTGAAGTAAATCCGCTTACTCCTAAATATCCTCGATAATTAAAAAAGAGTACGCCATCAGCAAGATTATTTCTCATCCAAGAATCATAGCTTCCCCCTGAAGTTTTTAATCTAACATCATCTACTCCGTGGTTAGTTAATAATTCTGCAATATATTCATTTGTAATTGCACATGAATTTCCTGATGAAGAAGGGTCCCCGACTAAAGATGCAGTTTCATAATAGTTTTGCATAAAATCCATATAAGTAGCTTTTTCATAAGTAATAATTTTACTTACCACAGTAGATAAATCACTCGTTGTCCTCACAGATAGCCGACCAATTAATACTTCTGGATACAAATCATTTCCATTTAATTGTGAATATGGATGATCTCCTTCACATGCATTTCCATAAGTATTATGTCCAAATCCATAGCTGTCACCTTCAAAAGTTGGTATATTATATGAACCACCCACATCACCAACTAATGCAACATACTCTGGTGCAGGATCAAAAGTTTGATATGCATTTTGAATATAATTTTTTATTGATGTTGTAGAAGTTCCAATTGATGAAGTTGATGCTGTATAAACAGTGAATCCTCTTTGTCGTCTCCATTCAACTAAATCTTGAAAATCAGAATTGTTTTCGGAAGACCCACCACAAATATATAAAATTGTAGGATCTTGATATTCATCTAATTCTCTAGACGAATAATTTGGTATTAAATCTTGATATAAATTTTCAAATATTTGCGAAGGAGATGATATTATATTAGAATTATAATTTGGGTCGTCAATTTCAGTGATTTCAAACTCAATTTCATCAAATATTTCTAAGGTTGAAGTATTTGAATTATATAAAAATGGGATTAAACTAATTTTAACAAATTCTAAATCTCGCATAACTTGAGGAGAAGTCAATAATAAATTCTCATTAGGGAAATTATTAGAAGATTCAAATTTTATATTTTGGTCAAATTCTTTATTTAAATTAAATGATTTAAGATTAATATTTTCTAAAATATGAGATTCAATTACAGTAAAATTAACATTAATTAATTTGCCTGGAGTTAGTTGATACATTGTAGAATATATTGGTAAGTCAGGCACACCATTTAATGAAATAGAACCATATCCATCTGATTTAATATTTGAAAATGAATTTTGAGTAGAAATTTGTAACTCACCTAAACTAAACTTTAATTTTAAATTATCCTCTGTTAATTCAAACTTATTTTCCTTTGTAAATATTATTGATATAAAAGATAATAAAATGATGAATTTTAAATTTTTCATGTTTTTCCTTTAGTAAATGTTTTAATTAAAAATTAATTCCATATTAATTTTAAATAATAAATTATATAAGTTTATATTTCAATTATGTAACCAGAATGTAATAGAATTGTAACAGAATAGAATTAATTAAATTGTTTAAAAAAATGTTACGATATTTTTAAGAAAAATAAATATATAAATAAAAGATTTTATTATTTTAGATTAAAAAAATATCTTTAAATTATTAGGCTTTGAGTGAAAGCATTTTATCCGGTTTAGCTCAGTTGGTTAGAGCAGCGGACTGTTAATCCGCGTGTCCGGGGTTCGAGTCCCTGAACCGGAGCAACCCAGGTTGGTAACACGAACCTGTTAACACATCGAGAATATAGGCCCTTGGATCATAACTCCAGGGGCTTATTTTTATATGCCATTTACCGTCGGGGGAGGAAGGCTTCTTTATGGTAATCTCACATATCAATAAATGAATTAAATCCCTAAGCCTATTTCTGTTAAGTGTTTGCAAATGTGGTACAATTTCTTTTAAATATTCAATATGAGAATTTGGATTCTCCTGGATTTACAAATATCCCTTCAATCATTTTACCTGTTTCAATTATTTAATACTTTAGTTTAGCTTTATCAACAATGATGGAAATCTTTTCTTTTGTAATTCTACCATCTTTTATAACAACTCATCAATCAATTCTTCATTTCTGAACATTTTATTTTCCTTTCTTTGCTTTTATATTAAGCAGTTTTTCCATTTCCGCAAAATTATTTTTCAGCCCTTTAAATGTAAATTTTTGTAACATGTAAAATTGAATACAAATTATTAGTATTAATTTAATGGTATGATTTTCATTTAATTTTACAATTTAAAAGGGCAATATTATGAATAATAAATTTATTAATAAACATTCTTTAATGTTTACACTTCTGTTTTCATTATTAATTTCACAATCTTCTGCACAAAACATAACAATATTTGGACAAGTTAATACACATTTTAATGGAGTTTTAACACCTGTTCATGGTGCAATTATTCAAAATAATTATATGAATTCTGCGGTAATCACAAATGAAGAAGGATTATATGAGTGGACAATTTATTTAACACCTAATCAAAATCATGTAGCATTACAGTGTATCGCTGAAGGATTTGAAACTCAAGATTTCACATTAGAATTTAATTCAGATGTGACAGAATATGAGGTCAATTTTACTTTAAATCATGTTAATATAACTCCGACGGTATTAAGTGGGCAAGTCATTGCTGGGAATGGTTGTCTTGGAGGTCCTATTGGTTGTCCAATTGCAGGCGCAATTATTGAAGCTGTTTTAATAAATTCTCCAATTGACCCAATTTATGAAGGTATTTCAAATGATGATGGGTTCTTTGAAATTGAATTACCATCTGGTTCATATCATGTTTCCTGTTCAGCAGATGGGTGGGTATCACAATCTGAAATTATTGAAGTTGGAGCAAATGGAGCAAATATTACTTTCCAATTATCAGAGCACAATCAAGAATTAACTTTATTCGGTTATATTGCAAGTAATAATTCTTCAATAACAGATTCAGCTCCGATTGGTGGTGCATTAATTTTATTACATAGCCAAAATGGTGAAATCTTAGCTGAAGGTCATTCTGGAGATGATGGATATTTTAGTTTTGGTGAAATAGCTCTTGAAGCTTCTTTTATCTCAGTAGAAGCTGAAGGCTATGAGGGATATGAGAATGAAATTGCATTTCCTGGATGTGATAACACACTTGAATGTGAACCATTACAATATGATATTTATTTAAATCCATTAGATGATTATATGTTGAATGGTGTGTTATTTGGACATGTATCTGCACAATATTCTCCAAGTGGACCTGAAATGTTAGTAAGTGGTGCAACCATATTAATAAATTCATTTACAAGTGCGAATATTGTTGAAACTTATGAAACACATTCAAATGAGAATGGGTTTTACTCAATTGAATTACCTGCCCAAAATTCACCTTATAGTGTAACATGTCATTCAAATATAGATGATGCAAATTTTGCACCAATTACAGTTGATGTAGCCATTAATGAAGGGCATGAAGTTGAACAGAATTTTCATTTTAATTCGTGGGTTTATGAAGTTCCACCTCCTGTTGATTTAACCGTAGAGGTCTTGGATGATACATCATTAGGTGGCACAGCACATTTAACTTGGGAATATCCGTACGCTATGATACCAGAATTATTTGTTAATTTTAAAGTATATTTTTTAAATGATTTAAATCCAAATGGAGAATGGGATTTAATTGGAGATACATTTGATTATTCCTATGATATGGTTTTAGGTGACTTTGTTCAAACTGCAGGATGTTTTAAGGTAACTGCAGAAATAGATGGAGATGAATCACTTCCGAGTAATATTGCATGTATTGGAGATCCAATAAACGAAAATGGTGTGATATATGGTTCTGTAACTTATATTTATGGTGATATTGCAGAATTAGTGGGTGGTGTTCAAATTGTAGCTCAAAGTAATGTAACGGGTGGAGTAAATAATATATATGAAATGCATACAAATGAAATGGGTATGTATGAATTATTAGTAGATCCTGGCCAATATCTTGTTACAGCTACAATGGAAGATGGCCAAACACTCACACACGATGTATTGGTAAACCCTGGACATGAAGAACAAATTAATTTCCTATTTTATTCTGAAGTTCCCACTGATATTTTTGTACAAGGAAATGTTATCCATTGTTGGGAAGATGTTATTGTAGATTGTATTGTTGATAATGGATTAGTTTCAGTTTATCAAGGTGAATGGCATATTGCCTCTTATGAATTTGATAATGGATATTTTGAGTTTATATTACCATTTGCAGGGCATTATACATTTGTTTTTGAGTCTGAAGGTTATAATACAGAGATAGTTGAAATGTTTATTGAACATTCAATTTCATTAAATGTAGAAATGACTCTTAATGAAGCAGATGCATATTTAATAGTAGGGAGTATTATGGCCTCTCCATTTGATACTATTAGAGTTCCTTTATATTTAGAAACAAATTCAACTTTTGCTGGCTTACAATTTTATGCTGGAAGTGAACAACAATTAATTCCTATTGGTTTTGAATCTACAATTGAATGTTTTACAACTAATTTTGGAGAAGTATATGGTCAGTTAATGGGCTTAATGTTTAGCTTAGAAGGATGTTTCCTTGAACCCGGTGAGCACCATATTGCGGATATGTTATTTGAAGTTTCTCCTTGGACAGAAAGTTTTGGTGAGGTAGAAATAGAATTACATGATATTGTAAACTCAAATGCGGAGGCAATTGCAGTTCCAACTATTGGTATTCCTGGTATTGTGCAATTAGGATTAAATGGTGATGTAAATGCAGATGGGCAAATTAATGTGATTGATATTGTTGCAATTGTAAATATTATATTAATGAATCATGAACCTAATGAGTATGAACAGTGGGCTGGTGATTTAACAAATGACGGGCAAATTAATGTTTTAGATGTCGTTAGTCTAGTTAATTCAATTTTGACAAATTCACCTATGAATCATGATGGATTTTCTCAATCGAATGCAGAAGTAATAATTGAAAATAATAAATTGATAATTTCTAATTCAAAAATTGCTGGATTTCAGTTATTTATTGAAAATGAAATTATTAGTTCAAATCTAAGTGATAAATGGGTAGAAATGAGTTCAAATAATATGTCGGTATTTTATTCTTCAGATTTATCGACATCATCTGAAATTATTTTAGAATTTATTAATCCAATTAATGAAGATTTTGAATTATTATTATCGGGTATAAATGGTAATGAAATAGATTTTGAAAAATTAGAAATTCCAAATAAAATTGTACTGAGTCAAAATTTCCCCAACCCATTTAATCCAACAACAAATATAAGTATTGATATTCCATCAGATATGAGAATTCAATTAAATATTTATAATACAAATGGTGAGATTGTTGAAGAATTAGCAAATGGGTTTTATAATTCAGGGGTTTATAATTTTAATTGGAATGTAGATTCACACATTTCATCGGGAATTTATATTTACAAATTAATTACTCCTCAAGGTCAATTTTCTTCAAAAATGATATTAATGAAATAATTAAATATCTTTTAAATTTAAAGGGCAGTTTTACTGCCCTTTTTTATTTATAGAAAAAAAATAATAACATAAATGAATATTTTAATTACAAATGATGATGGGATTCACGACCCAGGATTAGTAGCTTTATATGAATCTGTTAAAGATTTAGGAGAAGTTACAATTGTAGCACCTGATAATGAAAAATCAGCTACTAGTCATTCTATTTCACTTCATGACCCAATAAAGTTAAATGAAGTTCAATTAAATGGAATAAAAGCATATACTTGTTCGGGTACTCCTGTTGATTGTGTAAAAATTGCCTTAAATGAAGTTATGGATAAAAAACCTGATTTATTATTGTCGGGAATTAATAAAGGCTCAAATACAGGTCAAAATATCATTTATTCTGGAACAGTTTCGGCGGCAGTTGAAGGCTCATTTTATGGAATTCCATCGATGGCATTTTCAATTACATCATTTATTCCAACAGAATATAAATCTGCAATTCAAGTTGTGCAAAATATTGTTAATAAAATGATTCATATTAAATTAGATTTTAATACAATAATAAATGTGAATATTCCTCCAATTTCCTATAATAATATTAAAGGAATTAAAATTACACGACAGGGGAAGTCAAAATTTATTGATGCTTTTCATGAAAATAAACCCAATAATTCATTTCGATTAGATGGTGAATTAAAAGTTATTCGTGATGAAGATTATAATGATGATCATTGCGTTGACGATGGATGGGTATCATTAACACCATTACAATTTAAATTAACCCATAATGAAAATTATATTTTCTTGAAAAACATTGAAAGTTCATTTAATAATTAAATGGATAAATTAATAAAATATTATTTTTTATTTTTAATATTAAGTTTAAATATAATAATTGCTCAATTAAATTGGTCAGATATCGATTCATTAATTATTCAGAATAGGACAGAAAATATAAAAATAATTTTGACCGATAGTATAGGAAACCCATATCAACATAATGAATTTTTTATTCAACAATTAAATCATGATTTTTCTTTTGGTACTTGTATATCTGGTTATTTTGGAAATTTTGAAGAAAATATTCAACAACAATACGAAGATACATTGCTGAAATATTTTAATTCTACTGTTGATGAATGGTCATTTAAATGGACTGTAGTAGAACCAAATCAAGATAGCTTACTTTTTGATAATGCAGATGAAAAATATTATTGGAGTCTAGAAAATAATCTTCCAATGCGAGGACATACTATTTTCTGGGCAAATGAAGCAAAAGTGCCAAGTTGGGCAAGAAATCTATCAGATGAAAATCTTTTAATTGAAATGAAGGAACATGTTTCTGATATTGTATCTCGTTATTCAGACATGAATGAATTTGATGTAAATAATGAAATGATATTGAATCATTATTTTAGAGATAGATTTGGTGAAGGAATTATTGATTCTATGTTTACTTGGAGTAAAGAAGTAAAACCCAATGCTACATTTTATTTAAATGAATATGGAATTATTAATTCTGTGCTTTTAGATTTATATATTGAACAAATTAATAATTTAATCAATCAGAATATTCCAATTAGTGGAATTGGTATTCAAGGCCATGTATTTACTTCTGATGAGCCTACGGATATGGGAACTTTTGAAGGTGACATTGTTTTTTCTGCTGATTATTTATGGAATGTGATAGAACCTTTAGCTCAATTTAATCTCCCAATTAAAATAACAGAATTTGATTTTAATGCTCCTGATGAACTAAAACATGCGGAATGGATAGTGAATTTTTATAAAGTAATGTTTGCACATCCATCTTTAGATGGTGTCATTGCATGGGGATTTTGGGAGGAAGTTCATTGGCGACCTGAAGGAGCAATTTTTGATTTAGATTTTAATCCTAAACCTTCTGCCGAAGCATACTATGATTTAATTTTTAATCAGTGGTGGACTGATGAATCTTTTTTGACTAACAATATTGGTGAAAAAGAAGTCAATTTATTTCATGGAAAACACTACATAAAAATTCAAGTAAATAATGAAGAATTCATTTTTGAAATAAATGTGGAAAATACTGAAGGAAATAATCTAATCGATATTCAAATTGAACTCCCACTATTATTTTCCACAAGTAATTGTGATTTAGGTGATGTAAATTGTGATTTTGAAATAAATATTATTGATGTTTTATTAATTGTGGATTTCATTTTATTGGAATCATTTCCAACCTCTAGTCAATTTGAATATAGTGATATCGATTTAAATAATATAATAAATATTATAGATATTTTAAATTTAGTTCAAATCATTTTATTTAATCCTTAATTTCCCTCTTACAATTTGAAACATTCAGTAAATTATTTACTGAAATATTAATTAATAAATTTTAACATACAGTTTTAAATATAAATTATAAATTTGAAAGGACAATAATGCAAAAAATATTTGCACTCATATTAATTATCTCTTTTGGCTATTCTTCAATGATGGATCATTTTTCACATGATGGAGAATTAAATAATTCAAATATTATCCAATTCACACTCGGAAAAATTGAATTATCTTCTGTAAATGAAAATTATAAATTTGATTATAAATATACAGGATATGTGATTGAAGAGGGAATGCCAGAACTTCCTGTTTTTTCAACCTTATTTCAAATAGAACCTGGATTTAACTATACAATTGAATATGAAATTAAAAACTCAACAATATTAAATAATAAACCCATTCAACCAACAGGTGAATTAACATTAGATAGACAAAAACATGAAGCTGGCTTAAATAGAGTTCTAACCAGACAAAGTATTTTTCCTGTAGAAATGGTAAAACTTTCAGAAACACTTGTTATGAGAGGTGTAGAATTAGTTAAAATAGAAGTGATACCATTTCAATATAATCCAATCACAAATGACCTTGAATTATTTAATGAAATTGAAATTAGATTAATTAAAGAAAACTCAAGAGAAATAATTAGAAATAGAAATATTCCTAAAAATAATATTAACGACCAAATTTTTGAGGCAACGGTATTAAACTATAGTCGAACAATTTCCGATTTTACTCCACCTTTAATTTTATTTATTTGTGGTAGTTCAATAGCTGAAGATAATAGTTTTCAACAACTTGTGGAATGGAAACATAAAAGAGGTTATGAAGTAGTTATTGAATCTTTATCAACAATTGGAAATTCTACTACAAGTATAAAAAATTATATACAAAATGCATATGATAACTGGGAAAACCCGCCATCATTTGTCTGCTTAGTTGGTGATGCAACCGGTAGCTATTCTATTCCCACCTATACAGAATATCAATCAGGTTATAATGGGGAAGGAGATCATCCATATACTCAATTAGATGGAACTGATTTAATACCTGATATTGCATTAGGTCGATTACCCGTTAGAAGTACAAATGATATGGCAACAATTTCTGCAAAAATTATTGGATATGAAAAAGCATATACAAATTTACAAGGTCAAAATGAATGGTTTGAAAGAGGAGCATTAGTTGGTGACCCAAGTGATTCAGGAATTTCAACCATTATTACGAATGAATATATTGAACAATTATTAGTTAATAATAATTTTAATGATATCAGAACCAATTATGGGAATGGTAGTTATTCAAGTTGGATGCGAAATCAATTAAATGATGGTGTTCTATATTTTAATTACCGTGGTTTTTATGGTGTAAGTGGTTTTAATAATTCCGATGTAAATAATACGAATAATGGATATAAATTACCTTTTGTTTCGGTAATTACTTGTGGAACAGGTTCATTTAGAGATGAATCTACATGTTTATCTGAAAAATTTGTAGTTGCCGGTACATCAACAAATCCAAAAGGTGGCGTTGTTGCAATCGGTACTTCAACAACAGGAACACATACAATGTTTAATAATTCAGTTAATCTGGGTCTATTTGAGGGTATTTTTACTCATGAAGTGACAACAGCGGGTGAGGCATTAAATTATGGTAAGATTCATTTAATTAATTCTTATTTAAGTCAAACACAGACTTATACTTCAATTTTTTGTCATTGGCATAATTTAATGGGTGATCCATCATTAAATTTATGGACAGATACTCCATTTGTACCGGTAGTATCATATCCTGAATATGTTGGTTTTGGTGCAAATAATATTGCAGTGAGCGTATTTAATGATAATGGTTTACCCGTTGAAAATGCAATAATAACATTGTTAAAAGGGGATGATGAAATTTTTACTTCTAAATTTACCGATGAAAATGGTGAAGTATTAATCCCACTTGAATATAGTTCGCTTGGGAATGTAAGTCTTACGGTATCAAAGAAGAATATGATTCCTTTTGAAGGTGAATTTGAAATTACAAATGAGATATCTTCTGCGTTTTTAAAAGAAGAAATGATTGAATTTACTGAAATAATTGGGAATTTTGATGGTAATATAAACCCAGGAGAAACAATTTCTCTTATATTACCAATTGAAAATACTGGTAATTCAATAATTGAAAATCTGAGTGTAGAATTAATTACAAATTCGGAATTGGTAACAATAACTAACGCAAGTACAAGTTATGGATTTGGAAATTTGGAAATTGGGCAAATTATTGAAAATAACACTCCATTTGAAATAGAGATAAATTCTAATGTGAAAGATTTTGAAAATTTAGAATTAACTTTATTAATTTCAGATGGTGAAAATAATTGGGAATCTATTGTTAGTCTTGATGTATTTGGTTCAAAATTAGAAATTGGTAATTTAATAATCAATGGAAATGGACATAATTTAATTTCAAATGGAAATTCATTTTTAACATTGGTGTTAAACAATAATGGGCGCTTTGAAACAGGAAATTTAATCGGAGAATTGACACCTTTATCTCCAGGGATTAATGTAAATACTTCTACAATTAATTGGAATAATATTTTTGAGAATTCATCATTAAGTCCAAATTCGACCATAGAAATTGAAGTAATGACAGGCGTAATTAATGGTTCAATGACATCATTTAAATTAGATTTAATGGGGGATAATGGTTTTGAACAGTCGATGACATTTAATTTACAAGTAGGTCAGGTAACAACTTTAGATCCATTAGGTCCAGATAGTTATGGATATTATATTTATGACTCTGGTGATGTTGAATATGATTTAGCTCCAATATATGATTGGATTGAACTAGACCCAGACCATGGAGGAGATGGTGATGATTTGAATTTCTCGGATAATGGTGATAATCAAGATGAAGTAGTCGTTGTTGACTTACCATTTACTTTTAGATTTTATGGCATTGATTACGATGTAATTACGATTTGTTCAAATGGATGGATTGCATTTGGAGAAACAGATATGCGTAGTTTTAGAAATTATAATTTACCTGGGGCGGGGGGGCCATCTCCAATGTTAGCCGTTTTTTGGGATGATTTAATAAATTATTCAAGTTTTGGTGGAATATTTACTAAATATTATCCACCTATATCTGAGTTGGAGCCAGGTAAATTTGTTATTGAATGGTCAGATATGCGAACATTCGATGAAAATTCTCAAGAAACATTTCAGGCGATTCTGTACCAAAACTCAGTTCTACCAAATTTTGATAATGAAATTAAATTACAATATAAAGATTTTAATAATACAACCAATGGAAGTTTAGGTGGGTGGTACACTGGGCCGGTTCATGGTGCATATTGTACTATTGGTATTGAGAATAATTCAGGATTAATTGGATTAGAATACACATTTAATAATACTTACCCAACTGCAGGGATGACAATTTCAGATGGGACGGCATTATACATTACTACGCAAACAGGAGAAGCATTGCCTCCTGCTGTATTAAATGTTTCAGATTCAGAAATAAATTATAATTTAAATTCTGGTGAAATGGATTCAGGGCAACTAATTATTGGAAATGATGGTGACGAAGGTTCAATATTAATGTACTCAGTAAATCATTCTCATTTCTTAAATCCCGGAGGTGAAACTGATGTATTCGGAATGAATTGGTCAGATTCAGACAGAGAAGCTTCAATTGACTATGAGTGGATTGACATTTCAGAAGAAGGTCAAATTCTAGAATTTCCACATAATGATCAAGCTGCTGATGAATTAGAAATAGCATTTGAATTTCCATTTTATGATGAATTATATAATTCATTAATTGTAAATGCCAATGGTTGGGTTGGCTTTGGAAATGATAATACAACTTGGGGGAATACAGCAATTCCATCAAATGAGGGACCACAACCAGCAATTTTTGCATATTGGGATGATTTAAATCCAATTTCGGGTGGAGGTGGTTGTTCAGGTGTTGGAAGTGGGGTAGTATATTACCAATCCACTGCAAATCAAACTATTATTACATTTGATGAAATTGCCTATTGTAGTGGCGCAGATGATGGGCTTTATACTTTTCAAGTAATCTTAAACCCTTCTGGTAAAATAACAATAAATTATAAAGAAATGCTTGGCCTTGTTAATTCAGGTACCATAGGAATTCAAAATGAAAATGGTACGATAGGGCATCAAGTAACATATAATAATAATTATGTTCATAATGAATTACAACTTGTATTTGAGAAAGAAGCGTCTTGGTTAAATTTACAGGGTTCTTTAAATGGGCAAATTATGTCTGGAGATGTTGAAATTGTAGATTATACAATAAATGCTGAAAATTTAATTTCAGGTGAATATTTTTCATATATTTCAATATCAACGAATGCAGCACCTGTGCAAATTATCCCTGTTTCGCTTTCAGTTGATATAAATTCTGGAATGATCGGTGATATTAATAATGATTTACTTATTAATGTATCTGATATAGTTTCAGTTGTTGCATTTATATTAGGTCAATTAGAGCCTACAACATATCAAGCTTGGGCGTCAGATTTAAATGATGATGGTGTAATCAATGTTGTTGATATTATTGTAATGGTTGATATTGTATTAGGGAATTAATTATAATTATAAACAGAAGCCCCATTATTAGGGGCTTCTGAAGTTTTTAATTTCCCGCAACACCTTCAGAGACTTTAAATAGTTCTTCCATATTATCACCCGCAACACCATTTGCAATTAAAATTAAATAGTTGTTTATTTCAATTTTCACATCATCTTTAGGGAATTTTAATAGATTACGTTTCTTTCCATTCCACTTACTTAATCCAATTAATATTACATTAAAATTACTTTTTAAATATGCAAAAGCTTCGCCATAATTTTTATTTAAAAATGGATTTTCATTTGTGACTAAATATTGCTGAACATCAAATTCATCTTCTGTTTCAGCAGAGGATATTAATTCATTTGTAATTTCTGCAACATCCGGTTCAAAAATAAAACTGGCAATCATTTTAGAAGCAATATCATCCTTAGATAAAACATAATTTACACCAGCACTATGAAAAGTACTATCTAAATCTGAATGATTTAAAGTCACTAAAAATTCGACATCTGGATATTCTTTTTTAATATTAAGCATTGTTATTAATTTATCTGAATCGTCTTCCACATTTATAAAAATCATGTGACATGAATTTATATTGGCTTTTTCTAATGATTTAGTGTTTTTTAATTCTGAAAATATCACAAAAATAGAATCTTTTGAAAATTTATCATAGATTTTATCTATATCATTTTTATCATCAGTTAATACAACTACTTTATTTCCTGAATTTATAAGTTGTAAAACGACACCTGAACCAAAAGTATTCCATCCTAAAATTATTATATGATTTTTAAAATCAGTTCCATAATATCCCATTTTTTTCCTTTCTCTAATCATGCTAAAATATTCAGTTACTTTACTCACTAATCCCAATAAAATCCCCATACTTGCAATTACAAAAATTGAACCAATAAATTTACCAAATGGCGTAATTGGGTAAAAATCACCGTAACCCACTGTTGTTAGAGTTACAATGGAATACCATAGAGCATCTGATAAATTTTTTATTGAAGCATTATTATTACTACTTTCAAATAAAACCAATAAATAAAGTAGAATAAAATAACATATAATTGCAATCCCAAGTTTTCCAAGGGTTTCTTTTTTCATTTAATTATTACTTTCTATCATTTCATATTTATTCTTAATCATAAATTATCGACATTAAATTGTTAGTATAAAATTATAAGTTATAAATAATTCCCTCTAAATAAAATTTTTATTAAAAACACTTGGTAGGTTTTGAAATTATTAATTAATTTTCAGATGTAATTGGATTGAAAATAAATTCTTTTCTTTTAGTCTATTGGATAAAATACATTAAATTTGTTTTAATGGATAAGTCAAAATTAACATTTTACAGTGGAGTTCAATATGGATGAACATAGAAAAAATAGCGATAGAAGGCAAGATTTAAGGCGAAATATTGATCGAAGAAAAGAAAAGATAAATGTTGATAATGAAAGACGGGGTAGTCAAGATAGAAGATTGAGTAATGATCGCAGAAAATTTAATAGACGAGAGTCATAAAATCATTTTTAATTAATAAAAACGAAAGGAATCGAAGAATGGCAAATTGGTCACAAGATCACGATTTAGTTTATATCTTCATGTGTGTATCATTTTTAGCAGATGGTGAAGTAGATGATTCAGAAAAAGAAGCAATGAGAGGTAATGTGAAAGTTATGTTACCAAATGTTTCTGATGATGAGTATCAATCAATGGAAGATGCTGTTTTAGAGAAATTTGTATCCCTTGGGTCAGATGATGCTAGAAAAGAACAGTATAAAACTTCTTTAGGATCTGTTCATAGTAAATATGACGGCGACGATAAGGAATTATTTAAGGTTGTTAAAAACTTAGCTTATATTGCTCGAGCAGATGATGATATTCATGAAAATGAAATTGAATTGATTGAAACTGCAGTGAGTGAATGGAATATGAATGATAAAATTAGTTTAATGAATACAGGTAAATCATTATTTGTTGATTTAAAAGATTAATTTTTTTATAATATATACTACATTAAATATGAAACTCTTTATATTCGTATAAAGAGTTTCTTTCATTTAGAATGAATTTATATGAATAATTTACAATTAAGATTAGTTCAGGCAATACAATTTCAATTTAAATATCGAAATTTACTTTCGTTTATTTTTGTAATTTTCATTGTTTTTGCTTCGGATATTTTATTCCATTCATTCTCCCCCAATTTATTTGAATTTTTAAATTCTTCATTCAATATAGGATCAGACTATCATAATAATGTAGATTTAACTTTCGCACCTGAAATATGGGGTGGGGTCTTGGCAATGGTATTAGGTACTTTGATTATTGTTATTGCGATTGCTGCTGAATCAACACCTAAATTGATGGATTTATTTGTTAAGGATTGGATCAGCTTAATTTATGTCTGGTTCCTTATAATTGCATCATTACATGCTATGGTAATAATGTATTATTTTGAACCATTAGGCCGAATATCAAGCGTTATTTTAAATTCTTATATATATTTATTTTTAGCTTCAATTCTTGCCCTACCCTATATATTTTATATATTGCTTTATTCCAAAACAAGTAATGTTGTATCAACTATTTCTAAAATGATTCAACAGTCTATTTTAGAAATGAAAACTCATAGAGTGCTGGCTTCAATGGAAAGTGATATAATTGTTGAAGAATACCAAAAAGAAATCATGGGTATGCTAGACCAATTAGATGATTTACTCGCATCTGTTGATTTTAAAGAGACTCAAACTGAAATAATTGCAGAAATTTCTAAAATAATTCAATTATATGTAATTGAAAAGCCACAATTTAATCCTAAGTTTTTTCATCTTACAGAGACAATCCGCCACAATGCTACTTTTAGGACATATACTGAATCACAATACCAAGAAATGGCAGAATCTCAAACATTCTATGAAATAAAAGTATTTAGACTTTTAGGAAATGCGTACATTAAAATGATTGAAAATGACCGATATGATATTGCGTCCTTAATTCCTGCAGAATTAGTAGATGTAGGGAAAACATGTATAAAGGCTAAAAATGATTTAATAATTGCAAATGTAAATATTCGGTTTAATACTTTATTTCGATTTGCAATGAAACATGCCTATAAAAATAATGAACCTCGAAATTTATATAATTTAGCATTTCACTATTCTAATATGATTCAAGAATATTCAAAATCAGGTTTAGTAGATAAAACTAAAGATTGTTATGATAAATTTAAGTTTTATGCAAATGACATATATAAAAATGCCCAAAATAATCCGAGTTTATATTTTATTGTTGATACACTCACATTTGAATTAAGAAAATGTCAAGTTTTAGCTCATGAATTAGGTTGGTCAAATGAAGACCAAATGCATCTATTAGGAATTGTACTTCAATTAGATAATCCCCCTGGATATTCTAAAGATGAAGTTGATAAAGGCATTTTAGGTGGAAACAATGGCACACGACGAATCCAAATTGGATTAGCATTATTTTATTTATCCGTTAATAAAGAAGAATTTGCTGAAAAAATTGCCTTAGATTATTTAGATGATATTTCATATTTTGACGAAAAAACATTTAGAGGAAACGTTGAAACCCAATGTTTCTTATTATCAATATTTGGACCAACATTTTGGGAAGATACCGATAGAGGTAATTTAAATATTTATTTCGCTCCAGAAAAGGATCGACTACCCCAATTCAAGGAATTAATTTATAAATTAATGGATGCACGAATTGAAGAACTTGAAAGAGATGTTCAATATCTCGCACTTGAAGTTGATAAAATTATACAGAAAAAACAAAAACAAGATGGTTTCCTTAATGATGCTGATAAAGATAAACTTGAGGATTTACAGCGAAAAATATCAGCAAGAGATTTGCCTGATGAAGAACATAAAATTGAATGGATATCCATCCATGATTTATTATATACATTAATATGCATTGCATTTTTTGCAGACCAAGAAATTGATGAAACAGAGAAAATGGAAATTTATGATACCTTTAAACATTTTGCGACTGATATAGATGAAAATGAATTTAATTTAGGTTTTGGTCTTGCTACAAATAAATTTATTGAGCTTGGAACTGAAGAGGAGAGAGAAAATTATTATATTACTTCATTAAATTCAATTAAGCAAAGTTTCAATAATGAAAATGAAAAATTAATTGAAGTAATTAATGCGTTTATTGATATTGCAAATGCAGATGATTTTATTCACGAAAATGAAATTACGTTAATTAATCAAGCAATAAATGAATGGAAATTAGATGTGAATTTAATAAAAAATGGTGACAATAATAAATTACAATTAGTGTCTAATTAATATTATCCTGAGAAATCTAAATACCATCTGAAAATATTTAAAGCAAATAAAAATCCACCTTCAAGGCGAGTAATTCTCCAACCGCTCCTCATTATAATAATAACCAGTGTAACTTGTCCAACTAACATCATTATACTTCCATGAACATCCATGGTTACCGTTGCTGGATTAATTAAACCAGCTACGCCAAGTACACCTAATATATTAAATAAATCGCTACCAAATAAATTACCAATTGCCATGCCATGTTTGCCTTTCCATGCAGCCATGATTGAAGTTGCTAATTCTGGTGCTGATGTCCCTGCTGCAACAATTGTAACTGCAATAACCCATTCAGTTATTCCAAAAACACGAGCAACATTAGAAGCTCCATCAACGAGTAAATGTCCACCAAACACTACGGTCGCAATCCCTAATACTAATAAACCCCACTCTTTTGGGCCAACAGGTTCATGTGATATTTCCTCTTCTTCTAATGGTTCTTTTTTTATAAATAAGAAAATTAGGTAGCTAATAAGGAGAACCAACATTACAATTCCATCAGTTCCTGTCAAATTACCTACATTATCAATTCGATTAAAATTCCCTTTAGAACCAACAATTTGATCATATTGAGTTATTTTAGAGTTTGCTACATTTTTGTCATTAAAAAAATGATTAATTTTAATATTTTCATTTTCACTTGCATTTTCAAGTTGTGTTTTTAATGAATTATTTAATTGAGGGAAATCAGTATTTATTTGTGTTGTTAAATCCGCTGTTGCCTTATCGGATAAGGAATAAGGGCTTTGTATCTCAATTGAATAAGAAGAGGCTTTAGGTGATAATGTGAAGCCAAAAAGAATTATATATAATAGCACTGTTACAGATAAAAGAAATGCACCATCTCGATAGACTAGTTTTTTGGATGTTTGTATTTCTCTTATTAGAGCAGTACCACCTAGAATTAATCCTAAATTAAAAATATTTGATCCAACTACATTTCCAATTGATATTGCATCTTTTCCCATAATGGCAGCACTAATAGTTACTGCAAATTCAGGTGCAGAAGTTCCAATCGCAACAACAGTAAGTCCAATCACTAAATCCGAAATATTAAATGATGCAGCAATTTGGGATGCAGATTCAACTAATACATCAGCACCTTTCCAAAGCATTCCCATTGCAATAATTACAAATAAAGAATTATAAAATAGAAACCAATAGTCCATAAAATTAAAAACACCTTATAAAATTAATTCTAAATTTAATACATATTTTAAGAAACTAATTGTGATAAACTATTAACTTTTTGTTAAATAAATGAATAATTCATTATTTATCTATACCTATAAATAAGATGTATATTTAGACCTAAGATAGAACCAATAAATTTTAAAATACTTACTAAAAATTGAGCAAAAAAGAAGCACAAGCAAGAATAAATATAAATAATTTACTGCAAGATTCAAATTGGAAATTTAAAAAAGATAATTCAGATTTTAATATTGAACTTGAATATCAAATTTCTAATATATCTCAAGTTGCAGATAATTCAGAATCAAATTATGAAAATAAGAAATCAGGATTTGCAGATTATGTGCTGTTAGATGATAAGGGATTTCCACTAGTCATAATTGAAGCAAAAAATCAGGATAAAAATCCTCTTGATGGCAAAAAACAAGCACGAGCTTATGCCAACGCATTAAATGTCCGATATATCATTTTATCAAATGGTAATGTGCATTATTTTTGGGATAGAGAAACAGGGAACCCAACACCCATAAGAGTTTTTCCAACCCAAAAATCCTTATTAGAACGACAAACCTACAGACCAAAACCAGAATTTCTAGTGAATGAAATTTTAAAAAATGATTATGTTGCAATAACTCAAAAACCTAATTATGCAACTGACCCACGATTTTTAGATGAAATACAACGAGATGATTTTCTAACAGATAATAGTATAATGTTACTTAGAGATTATCAATTGAATGCTGTAAAATCAATTCAAAAGTCAGTTGCTAGTATGAATAAACGGTTTCTGTTTGAAATGGCAACAGGCACAGGGAAAACGCTGATTGCAGCAGCAGTGATAAAGTTGTTTTTGAGAACCAGTAACGCAAAAAGAGTCTTATTTTTGGTTGATAGACTTGAATTGGAAGACCAAGCCGAAAAGTCATTTACAAAATATTTAAAAAATGATTATCAAACTGTTATCTACAAACAGGCCAGGAATAATTGGAATAATGCTGAAATTGTTGTTTCTACTGTTCAATCACTAAATGATAAATATCAACAATTATTCGCACCTACAGATTTTGATTTAGTGATTTCTGATGAATCACACCGATCAATAGGTGGAAATGCAAGGGCAGTATTTGAATATTTTATAGGATATAAATTGGGATTAACAGCCACGCCAAAAGATTATCTTAAAAATCTTCAAAATGTCGATAAAAAAGACCCAAGAGAAATGGAAAGAAGACAACTCTTGGATACTTACGAAACTTTCGGATGTTCGTCTGGTTTACCTACTTTTAGGTATTCTCTCATTGATGGTGTAAATGAGGGCTTTTTAATCAGTCCAATAGTTGTAGATGCACGGACGGAAATCACCACACAATTACTTTCTGACCAAGGTTATTCTGTTCCCGTTTTAAACGAAGAAAAAGGTGAAATGGAAGATGCTATTTACACCCACAAAGATTTTGAACGGAAATTTTACTCCGAAAAAACGAATCGTGTCTTCTGTGAATTATTTTTTCAAAATGCATTTTGTGATCCCATTAGTAATGAAATCGGTAAAACGATTATCTTTTGTGTCAGTCAAAAACACGCATCACGAATTACACAAATGCTGAATATTATTGCACATGAAGTGTTTCCAGGGAAATATAATTCTGATTTTGCAGAGCAGGTCACATCAAGTGTTATTGGTGCACAGCAATCCACCATTAATTTTTCAAACAATAATCTCAATGGACATACAAAATGGCTTGATTCTTACAAGTCCAGTAAAACCAGAGTTTGTGTAACGGTAGGGATGATGACCACCGGTTACGATTGCCAAGACATCCAAAACTTATGTTTGATGAGACCAATTTTCTCTCCGACAGATTTTGTTCAGATTAAAGGTAGAGGAACTAGAACTTTTACCTTTTCTTACAAAAGTCGTAATTCATTTGGTGAAATGGAAACTCGTAATGAAAAGAAAGAAGCTTTTAAAATATTCGATTTCTTCGCCAATTTTGAATATTTTGAAGAGAAGTTTAATTATGATGAAGAGTTGAAAATACCAAAAATTGGAAAAGGGAAAAAAACAACCATTGAGCAAACAGTTTCAATTGATAAATTTGATAGCAAAAGAATTGACCCACTTCAAGAATTTAAAATTACAAATCCTGGAGGTGAGTTTTGGAAAATTGACTTTAAATATTGGGGCTATTTTGCTGAAAAGCTCAAAGACCACGAGATTGTAGAAAATTTTGTAATGCAAGGCAATATGAAAGCCGCCGAAGATTATGTGCGTAATAATGTGTTTAACAAACCAAAAGAATTCTTTACATTAGAAAAATTGCAAAAATCTATTCAAATTGATAGGCGATTATCATTGAAAGAATTATTAGAACGAGCGTACGACCTTATTCCGCATTTTAAGACCAAAGCAGAAAAATTGGATGAAGAATGTGACAAATTCATATCAATCTACAAACCCGACTCTGAACAAGTGATGCATATTCGGAATTTTTTGCGAGCCTATATTATTGATGAAACGGTGAGAGAAATTGTAGAATCAAAAAAATATGCACAATTGGCAACTTATCCAATTCGTGATGACTTTAAAGCATTAAACCCGCAGTGGCGAGAACGCATACCCATTTATGTGAATGATTATATTTCTCTAAATGAA
>JACNKR010000052.1 GCA_014381925.1 Fidelibacterota bacterium
TAAGAATTGTTTGTTAGATGTTATTCCAGATAATAAACAAGCTGAGCCTGACCAAGTATTAATGATGGAATCACTTCAAGAAGAAGTTGAAATTTCATTAGAAACTTTAAAAGGTCGGGAAAGAGATGTAATTAAAATGTATTTTGGTATTAGTCGTGATTATGCCTTAACATTAAATGAAATTGGTGAAGAATTTAATCTAACTCGTGAAAGAGTAAGACAAATTAAAGAAAAAGCGATTCGAAGACTTCGACATCGTAGTAGAAGTAAAAAATTAAGATTATATTTAGGATAAAGGAGTAAACTCTATTGGTAGAAATTACAGTAAAGAATAATGAACCATTTGAAAAAGCATTAAGACGATTTAAAAAGAAGTGGGAAAAAGCAGGAATTTTAAGAGAAGTTAAAAAACGAAAAAATTTCGTTAAACCAAGTATTTTAAAACGAATGGCTGCAAGAGCAACTGCAAAACGAATACGACGAGAAGCAAGATTATTGGCAAAAGGAATTGTTCTTCAAAATCGTAGATAAGATTATTTTTTAAACAAATTAAAAATCCAGGTTTTGCCTGGATTTTTTTTTATCAGGAAATTATGGATCCATTAATACGAAGCATTTCAGGGTTAAGAGGCATAGCTGGAACATCATTTAATAATGAAATAATTATTTCTCATGTAAATGCATTTTTATCCCTACAAAAAATTGGTACTATTTTAGTAGCTAGAGATGGCAGACCACATGGAAAAAACTATCTTAATATTTGCTATGAAACAATCAAAAATGCAGGATTCAATGTTGTTGATTGTGGTATTATTCCGACACCAACAGCTCAATTTTTAGTTAAACAGCATAAATATTCTGGAGGAATTTTACTTACAGCAAGTCATAATCCAACAGAATGGAATGGGCTGAAGTTTTTAGACAATGATGGATGTTTTCTAAACCCTGAAAAGACCAAAATATTATTAGATAGAGCCGATAAAAATATCCACCCACAAAATGAAATAATGGGTAATATTTTACATAATGAAAATGCTTGGATTTCCCACATAAATCATACTTTAAATTTATCATGTATAGATGTAAAAAAAATTAAATCTCGAAATTTTAAAGTAGTGGTTGATGCTGTAAATTCAGCTGGATCCACAATAATTCCCTATTTATTAAATGAGCTTAATTGTGAAGTTGTTAAATTAAATTGTAATAATGATGGCTATTTTTCTCGTGGACCAGAGCCAATTCCAGAAAATTTAAAGCTACTTTCAGAAAAAGTTATAAAAGAAAAAGCTGATTTTGGATTAGCTACTGACCCTGATGCGGATCGATTAGCAATTGTTGATGAAAATGGTAAACCATTAGGGGAAGAATTTACACTTGCATTAGCAATTGATGGTTATTTTCAAAATGCAAACAGTAAAAATGCAGTTGTTGTAAATTTATCAACATCAATGTTAAGTGAATATTCATGTAAAAAGCATAATATTAAATTATTGCGATCAAAAGTTGGTGAAATAAATGTTGTTGAAGAAATGATTGTACAAAATTCAGATATTGGAGGTGAGGGAAATGGTGGTGTTATTTTAAAAGAATCTCATTTAGGCAGAGATTCTGTAATAGCCACAGTATTAACATTGAATAGATTTGCAATGACTTCTCAAATGGCATCAGAAATTCGACAAAGTTTTCCTAACTATAAATTAATAAAAGATAAAGTGAGTATATCAGGATTAGACCCAGATAAAATTTTAAATTTAATTAATTCAGAGTTTTTTGAACCTAAAAAAGATATGAGAGATGGTTTAAAATTGACTTGGAAAAATAAATGGATACATATTCGTAAGTCAAATACAGAACCAATAATGCGTATTTATGCAGAATCTGAAAATGAAAATGATCTAATTAGACATTTAAATTTAATAAAAACAATTATAGATAAATCTAGAAAAGAGACAGTATGAGTAAGTTACGAAAAGGTGATAATGTTGAATTAGAAATTGAATCATTGGCATTTGGTGGACAAGGCGTTGCAAAATTTAATGATCAAGTAATCTTTGTACGAGGAGGAATTCCTGGACAAATTGTAAATAGTGTTATTACACGAAAAAAGAAATCCTATTTAGAAGGCTTGGCCTTAGAGGTATTAACTGAATCTCCAAATTATATAAAACCTCCTTGTAATCATTTTAAATATTGTGGTGGATGTGTGCATCAAAACCTTGAATATGCAGAACAATTAAATCAAAAACAGATTCAGATTGAAAATATTTTTTCAAGGATGGGTGGATATAAAGATGTGAAAATAAATCAAATTATTGGTTGTGAAAACATTTGGAATTATCGAAATAAAATGGAATTTACTTTTTCATCTACTATTTGGTATGAAAATTCAACATCTCCTAATTTACCATTGGCATTAGGGCTCCATATACCTAAACGATTTGATAAAATCTTAGATATTTCAGAATGCCATATTCAAGATCATGAATGCAATGTTATATTAAATGAAGCAAAATCATTGGCAATTGAATTGGGAATGACGACTTGGGATGTTAGAAAACATGTTGGATTTTTAAGGAATTTTGTAATTCGAAAGGGATATATTACGAATGAAATTATGGTGAACATTGTTACATCCTCATTTGATGAAGATAAATTAATTCCAATTGTTCAAGTTTTGGCAGGGAGATTTCCTAATATAAAATCAATTATTAATAATGTGACTTCTCGACATGCGGGTACAACCCAAGGTCAATCAGAACATATTTTATATGGTGAATCTGTTATTC
Source organism: Fidelibacterota bacterium (assembly GCA_014381925.1). GTDB lineage: Bacteria > Fidelibacterota > Marinisomatia > SCGC-AAA003-L08. Next base: position 2,787 of record JACNKR010000052.1, read on the forward strand.
ATGAAAAATTAGGAGATTTTACTTTTGAAATTTCAGCAAATTCTTTTTTTCAAACGAACACAATTCAAGCTGAAAAATTATATGAACTCATAAAGCAAGAGTGTAATTTAACGGGAAATGAAATTGTTTATGATTTGTTTTGTGGTACCGGATCAATTTCAATATTTATTTCTGAAAATGCAAAACATGTTTATGGGTTTGAACTTGTCCCTTCAGCAATTAAGGATGCAGAGCAAAATGCAAGGATTAATAATATTAAAAACTGTTCGTTCTTTGGTGGTGATTTAATGGATGTATTTAAAACAAATGATGAATTGGCTAAACTTCCAAAACCAGAAGTAATGGTTATTGACCCCCCAAGGTCTGGAATGCACCCTAAAACAGTTCAACAAGTATTAGAGCAATCTCCAAATCGAATTGTTTATGTTTCATGTAATCCATCTACACAAGTGAGAGATATTAAATTTTTTACTGAAGATTCGTATGAAATAAAATCAGTTAAACCAGTAGATATGTTCCCACATACACCTCATGTTGAAAATATTGTTACATTGGAAAAAATAAATTAATGTCAAATTTGGCTGTTCAAATTAAAGATTTGAATAAAAACTATGGTAGTACACAGGCATTAAATGGATTAGATTTAGAAATTCCTGAAGGCAGTTTTTTTGGTTTACTTGGTCCAAATGGGGCAGGTAAAACAACAACGATTAATATATTGACAGGATTAGTAAATAAGAGTGGTGGATATGCCAAAATTTTTGGTCATGATACTGTTTCGGATTATCGTAATGCTCGAAAATTAATTGGATTAGCACCTCAAGAACTTAGTTTTGATTTTTTCTTTAATATTAGAGATATGCTTGCTTTACAAGGTGGCTATTATGGAATGTCATTTAAAACGGGTAGAGAACGAGCAGATGAATTATTAAATCAATTTGGATTATCAGAAAAATCAGAGAATAATGCAAGACAATTATCCGGTGGAATGAAACGCCGTTTGCAAATAGCAAAATCACTTATGCATGACCCTCCAATGATTATTCTTGATGAACCCACAGCAGGGGTGGATATTGAATTACGGCATATGCTTTGGAAATTTTTAAAAGATCAAAATAAAAATGGAAAAACAATTCTGTTAACGACTCATTATATTGAAGAAGCTGAAAATTTATGTGATACGGTTGCAATTATTGACCATGGTAAAATTATAGAACAAGGGTCACCTCGTACATTAATAAAAAAATCAGGAAGTTCTAAGTTAGAAATTAAAGTTAAAAATTGGAAAGATAATATTATAAATGACAATAGAGATTTTTCATTTATAAATGAAACTTTGCATATTCCAGCAGAAAAACCAGAAAAAGAAATGATTTGGTGGATTGAAAAATTAAAAGAAAACAATATTAGTATTGAAGATATTCATATTTCAAAAAGCAGTTTAGAAGATGTATTTTTAAAATTAACAGGAAGGTCATTAAATGATTAATCGCCCTTTTATGACATTAATTCAAAGAGAAGTTTGGCGATTTTTAGGGCTTTATAAACAAACATTAATTCCAAGTGTCATTTCATCTGGATTATATATTATTGTTTTTGGTGAATCATTAGGTTCTCGAATTGGTTCTATTAAAGGCATTGAATATATTCATTATATAATTCCGGGTTTAGTTTTAATGAATGCAATTAATAATGCATATCAAAATTCATCTTCAAGTATTATGCAGGCGAAATTTTTAAAGTTCATAGACGATTTATTAATTACTCCATTAAATGGTTTAGAATTAAGTATTGGTTATATGATTGGTGGAATTATCCGAGGAGTAATGAGTGGAATTCTTGTAATTAGTTTAGCGTGGTTATTGGCAGATGTAATGATAGTTAATATTCCTCTGACCATTCTAAATCTTATTTTAATTTCATGGGCTTTTTCAGCATTAGGTGTTATTGTTGGGATTTATGGACAAACATGGGATCATATTGCCGTATTTACTAATTTTATTTTTATGCCTTTAACTTTTTTGGGTGGTGTATTTTATTCAATTGATATGTTACCGGAATTTTGGCGAAATATTTCATTGGTAAATCCACTTTATTGGATGATTAATGGTATGCGATATAGTATGCTTGGTGTACATGATTCTCCACCGTTTTTATCTATTATTATTAGTGGAATGTTTGTAATTGTATTTTCCTCAATTGCTACACTTATGTTTACAAAAGGCTATAAAATTAAGGAATAATTTTTTTATTCCAATGGTTTTTAATGTTTTACTCAAAACCAGAATTCTATTAGAAATGAAAAGGAGGGAAATTTAGATTTCATTCATATTTTCATTCCCCTACATTATTATTGAAAAAATGGTATATTTCAGCGAATAATCCATATTATATTAAATCAACTATTCCATTGAAAATTTGATAAAAACAAACCATATTATTTTTATTTTCCTATTTTTCAATTTGGTTTTTGCCAAAGTTGAATTTAATCCTGGATTATTATTTACGGGGAGAGTCAATGACCGACCTCGAACCCAATTAAATTTATCACCTAATAAACCATTAAAATTAAATGATGAATTTACACTCTCATTTGAAACATCATTCCAAGATTATTGGACATTTGGATATATTCTAAATCTTACAACTGAAAATGGGTATCAACTTAGTTTGACAAATCAGTCTTGGGATAATGAAGATTCTGTAAGTTTTCATTTAATAGAAAACCACGAAAAGAAATTAATTACATTAAAAGTGGCAGAAACGGAACTAATACCTCAAAAATGGCAATCTTTTTCAATATCAATTTCTAAGAAGAAAAATCAAATTCAATTTTCAATTGATGACAATCGAATGATAGTTAAATCTACATTACTTCCTCAAAATAATGAATTTAATTTAATTTTTGGTAGAGATCATAAAATGGGAGATGTCTGCCATGTTGCAATCCGAAACATTAATATTTCATCAAATGAGGATGTTTTACATCAATGGTTACTAAATGAAACAGATGGTGAAATTGTAAAGAATAGCATGAAATCTACATATTCTGGAAAGCAATTTGGAGGTGAATGGCAAATAGGGAAGCATTTGGATTGGTCAAAATTTAAATCAATTCAATCTCATGAAATTTTCATGACTATTCCTGAAAAATCTGGTGGAAGTTTTTTATTAATAAATCAAGAAAAAATTATTCATTGGGATTATAAAACAGGCAATCAAACTTTGTATTCTAATATAATGCATGAGCCTTATGAAGAATTAAAATATTTTTTCAATATTAAAGATTCTATTTTATATCGTCAATATCGGGGTCGTAGTAATATCTCAACCTATAATTTTAATAATGAATCTTGGTCAACTTTTGACACGCTTTCTATAAATCGCCATTATTATGGTTTTAGCCAATTTGAAGATAATGATCATCATTTTTATATTTCAGGTGGATATGGATATTTTAAAATAAAAGGTCATATTCAAACGTATAATTTTAAAAAAAATTATTGGGATACATTAAATATAAAAATTAATGAACCTTATTATAGAAATTCTATTATTAATATGTCTGGATTTATAAATGATAATTTATATTTAGCGGGTGGAAGAGGAAATAAGTCTGGAATGCAAGAATTTGGTTATTTTAGTTATTATGATTTATGGAAACTGGATATTTCTAATTTAGAAATGATAAAAATCTGGGAAGATTCTACACTTTCAGATAGTTTGGATATATACAAATTACAAATGTCGAGGGATGAAAAAACAGCATATATTATTTTCAAAGAACTGACTCCTTCAGGTAAAAATATTAATATTTTATCTAAATTATATGTTGAACAAGGGGAGTTGGAAGAAATCTTAAAATTTCCTGTTTATCCGAATGAAAATATAATATTTAATGAAATGAATCAACAGTTAGTACATTATTACACGGTTGTTGATTCCTCAAATTCTACGACTCAATTTAATTATTCTACCTTGAATTGGCCTCCAATAAATAAATTAATTTATGAAAATAAAAATTCAATTGCTTTACAGATATTTTGGTTTCTATTTATTCTAATTATTGGGATAGGGACATTTATATTATATAAGCATAAATGTAAAAAAAAGATTTTTAAAATAATTAGTTCAAATAATAGGGGGAAACATCAGTTAATTCAAAATACACCATGTTATATTCAATTATTTGATGAAATGAATATTTATTGTAACGGAAATGAAATAGGTCATCAAAGAGGATTTACATTACAAAATAAACGTTTTTTAGCTTACTTAATAATTAAAGGATATAAAAGTAATAGTGGTATTTCTATTGAACAATTTGGAAACGATTTTTGGGAAATAGATGATGTTAATTCGATTACAAATAGAAGAACTACTTTATTTAGTCGAGTGAGAAATTTGTTTAATAAATTACCCGAATTACCATATATAGTAATTGAAGGGAAAGTTTATTTTAATTGGGAAAACGATAATTATAGCTGTGATTTAAAAATAATTTGGGAGGTTATTAAAAAAATAGATGATCATAAAAAATTAGATTCGAACCAAATTACTCAATATAAATTAGTTTCAGAATTACTTGGAAATAGTAATTTATTGCCTGATTTAAATGATAAATGGGCGATAGACGAAAAAGAATTATTGAAAAATTTGATTTATCGCTTTTTTATTAAATTGGGTGAATTATATATATTAAAAAAAGATTCAGAGGCACTTTGTGAATTGGGTATGCGAATGTTAAATATTAATGAATTTGATATTGATGCAGTGAAATTTTTATCTACAGGATATGAATTGAAAAAACAATTCACAAAGTCAGCAACATTGAAAACAGAATTTAATCAAAAATATATTGATGAGTTTGGTAATAAACCTGTAATATAAAATGAATTATTTATTAAAAATAACTGGGATAAATTTTAAATGTTTAAAAAAATAATAACAATTGTCACGATTTTAATTGGAATCGTATTAATTTCAGCTTTATTTATTGAAACGGAATATTCAGTAATTCGTTCAATTGAGATAAATAAATCTCAAAAAGAGGTATTTGATTATTTGAAGTTTCTAGAAAATCAAGATGAATATAGTATTTGGGCAAAAATTGATCCAAATATGAAAAAAAGTTATCAAGGTATAGATGGAGAAATTGGATTTATTTCTTCATGGGCCAGTAAAAATGAAGATGTAGGAAAAGGGGAGCAAGAAATTAAAAAATTATCTCCAAATTCACGAATTGATTTTGAATTACGGTTTATTAACCCATTTGAAGCTACACATGACGCATATTTTATTATTGAACCAATTAATGAAAATATTTCAAAAGTTACATGGGGTTTTAATGGAAGTATGGAATACCCATTTAATATCATGCTGATTATAATGAACATGGATAATATGCTTGGTCCTGATTTGAAAAAAGGATTAGAAAATCTTAAAATAAATTTTGAAAGGAATTAAATAGATATATGAAAAATTATAATGCAGAAAATAATAGAGCAGTTTGGTTTGATATTCCAGTTGCAGATTTAAATAGAGCTAAGGATTTTTATGAGGAGGTTTTAAATATTGAAGTATTTAAAGAAAGTGTAGATGGATATGAGTTTTGTATTCTAGATCATAAAGATGGAAATGGTGGTTGTCTATTCTTAAATAAAGATGAAATTTCATCCAATTCGGGAATAATGCTATATTTAAATGTAAAAGGACGGATTAAAGATGCCGTGGGTAAGGCTGAAGATAAGGGTGCAAAAATATTAAAACCAATTCACCAAATAGGAGAGCATGGTTTTAGGTCTGTAATTCTTGATAGTGAGGGGAATCGAATTGCACTTCATTCAGATACAAATGATTAATTAATTATTTCAATATTGACACCTAATTTTGAAGAATGTTTTTCTAAAATATCGTATAATGAATCATTAGTTAGATTCCCTGGTAATTCAATGGTTGCTTTTAAATTAAAAAGTGGTGTTGCTGAAATAGGAGCAATATCTATAAAAGTTTCTAATTCGATTATATTTATTTTATTTAGTGCTAATTTTTTGGTTAATGAATGAACAATGCCTTCGTTATCCGCACCTGATAATTCAATGATTTTTGTGTTTGTGTTTGAAATCTTTGTTTTTTGAGTAGGATGAATTTGTACATGTAATGAGGAAAGAGAAGATAAATTAGTTTTTAAATTATTTACTTCATCCTTAGTTAAAGTAATTAAAACAGTCATTACAAATTGATTACCCATTTTCATCATACGGCTTTCTTCAATATTTCCACCATTTTCTTGAATAAGTCCAGTGAGTGAAGAAACTAATCCGGGTTGATCAGCCCCAAAGGCAGTTAAAATAAATGATTGCATAATATCTCCAAAATGTTAATTATAATTAAAAATTTGTTACGGAAAAGTACACAAAAAAGCCGTAATTCATATAGTTAAATTTCTTAAACTATACATACAGATAATAAGTAAAAAATGTTTAATAAACCAAAAAATAGAAATCCGCAAAAGTTAACTTCTTTTAGTAGCGGTGCTGGCTGAGCATGTAAGTTAGGTCCGGCGGACTTGAAAAAAGTACTTGAAGGATTAGATGAACAATCCATTCCAGATGGCTTAATGGGGTTTTCAACACATGATGATTGTGCAATTTATCCATTACCTGATGGTTCAAAGTTAATTCAGACAGTTGATTTTTTTACTCCAATTGTTGATGATCCATTTGAGTTTGGAAGAATAGCAGCTTCAAATTCATTATCAGATATATATGCGATGGGTGGAAAACCACTATTTGCATTAAATATTGCATGTTTCCCATCGGATGAATTACCATTAGAAGTTTTAACAGAAATTTTAAATGGTGGAATTTCAATTGCAAAAGAAGCTGGAATACCAATATTAGGTGGGCATACGGTAAAAGATAAAGAGCCAAAATATGGGTTAGTTGTTTCTGGGATTGTGGAAGATGGGAAAGCATTAAAAAACAGTACAGCAAAACCAGGAGATGTTTTAATTTTAACAAAACCCATTGGAACAGGAATAATTTCTACGGCAATTAAACGAGATAAAGCTCCGAGTGATATGATTCAAACAGCAATTGAGATTATGGCACAATTAAATTTACGTGCATCAACATCGATGGAAGGCATTTCAATCTCAGCATGCACAGATGTAACAGGGTTTGGCTTATTGGGACATTTAAGTGAAATGTGTAAAAATAGTAATGTTTCAGCAACATTAGAGTTTAATTCTGTACCATTTATTGAAGGTGTTTTTGAATTAGCCCAAAATGGAATAATTCCTGGTGGTACAAAGAAAAATTTAAACTTTGTTCAGGATGATATTGATTTTTCAGATATTCTTATTGATTATCAAAAATTAATGTTAGCCGATGCTCAAACATCTGGAGGATTATTAATTTCAGTTCCATTGGCACATTCGCAAGAGTTAATTGCAAAATTAAAAGATAATCATGCACTCGCTTATTCAATTATAGGGCAAGTTTATAATCCATCAGATAAATTAATTTATGTTAATTAACTTTTTTATTATATGTTAAAATTAACAAGAAAAACAGAATATGCACTTATTTCTCTTCGACATCTTCAGTTAAAATCTGATGGTAAACCTGTTACGGCAAGGGAAATTTCGGATATAGAAAATATTCCACTATCATTACTTTCAAAAGTGCTTCAACATTTATCAAAGGAAAAATTGATTGAACCCGTGATTGGAGCAAGGGGAGGATATCAATTATCGGTAAATCTTAATAAAGTAAATTTGTGGGAATTTTTAGAAACAATGGAAGGTCCTCTTGGGTTAGTTGATTGTTTACAAAATACGGGTTGCGAACAAGAAGTTTCATGTAGTATTCAATCTCCTATTAAAAAAATAAATCATACAGTAAAAAATGTATTTAATAATTTATCTGTATCTGATATTACAATATAAATGAAACGAATTTATTTAGACAATAATTCAACTACGCAAGTGGATCCAAGTGTGTTAGAAAAAATGTTACCATGGTTTACTGAAAAATTTGGTAATTCGGCAAGTAGTACACATGCATTTGGTTGGGAAGCAGAGGAAGCATGTGATATTGCAAGAGAGCAAATTGCGAATGCGTTAAATGTGAATACTTCTGAAATTATTTTTACAAGTGGTGCCACAGAGTCGATAAATATTGCAATAAGAGGAGTGGCTAATAATTCAGAAATTGAATCACCACATATTATCACTTTAAAAACTGAGCATAAAGCTGTAATTGATACATGTGAAGCATTAGAAAAAAATGGTATTGAGGTTTCTTATTTAAATGTAAAATCTAATGGAATTGTAGATTTAAAAGAAATTAAAAATGCAATAAAAGAAAATACTATATTAATTTCGATTTTACATGCAAATAACGAAATAGGAGTTATTCAGCCAATTGAAGAAATTGGAAGAATTTGTAAAGAAAAAAAAATTATTTTCCATGTTGATGGTGCTCAAGCTTTAGGGAAAATCCCTATTGATTTAAATAAATTAAATATTGATTTATTTTCAATGTCTGCTCATAAAGTGTATGGGCCTAAAGGAATAGGAGCACTTTTTATTCGAAGGAAAAATCCCAAAATCATTTTAAAACCAATATTTACAGGAGGTGGTCAAGAAAAAAATATTAGACCAGGAACATTACCTGTACCATTAATTGTTGGTTTTGGTAAAGCAATTAAAATTTTGACTCAAAATTATATAAGTGAAAATGCAAAAATAAAAAAATTAAGAGACCAATTATTAAATGGATTATTAGCAAATATTCCAAACTTAATTATTAATGGTGATATTAAAAATAGATTAGTTGGAAATTTAAATATTAGTATTCCAAATATTAATGGAGAAGCATTAATAATGCGATTAGGTAAAATTTCGGTTTCTACTGGTTCCGCATGTACTTCTTCAATAATTGCTCCATCACATGTATTAAAAGCAATTGGTTTATCCGATGAACTCGCTTATGCAACCATTCGATTTGGAATTGGAAGGTTTAATACTGAATTAGATATTGAAACAGCAATTCAAGTGGTTTCAAAAACGGTTGACCGATTAACAAAAATTAATAAACATATTCATAAAAAGGAAAAGAATCATGAGCTTATCAATTGATGAACACGTAATTGAAATTCTAAAACAATGTTATGACCCTGAAATTCCAATTGATTTATGGAATCTTGGGCTTATATATCATATTGAAATAAAAGATGCTGAAAATGATTTAAAAAATATTCATATAATAATGTCGTTAACAACACCGGGTTGTCATATGGGAGAAAGTATGGCGAATGATATAAAAACAAAATTAGAAGCAACAAATTTTGTGAATGAGGCGAAAGTTGATATAACATTTGATCCACCATGGACACCTGAGTTAATGACAGATGTAGCAAGGGAAAAATTAGGTTTTAGTAAGCCACCTGAAAATCAGGTACAAACTTCATGGGAGTAAATTTAGAAACCATTCGATTAGATGATTTTTTATCAGATGGGTTGATTAGAGAAAAACCATTTCGTAAAATGGTTAATGATTTTGATTGGTCAATATATAAAAATAAAAAAGTGATAATAAAAGGATGCGGTTCTGTACCTATTCCAACATGGGCATATTTAATTATAGCATCAAAATTAGTTTCGGTTGTATCCCAAATATTTTATGGCGAACCATGTTCGGCTATTAAAATTTATTCTAAAGATTAAATATCAAACCAATAATCCATTTTGATAAATATTGAGTGGTCAAAATAGGTTTCAATCCATTTTTTATTTTTTAATTTATATGTAATTACTTCAAACGGATTTGAAAGTAATTCCCCATTAATTCCTTTATAATTGGTGTAAACAATATAAAAACTAGAGCCCGGTTGATAGTCCCAACGAAAGACAATATTAGTCGAATAGCTGGAATATTTTGGATAAAGTGAAGGTTCTATATTTGGACTTGCAAGATACTTCCCTATTTCAAAATCAATTACAATATTTGGATTGAATGATGGTTGTGTTGGGTCGATATAAACATTATTAATATATTCTGTATTAGAAATTGGATATTTAGACGAATCGGGAATTAATTCTAAAAAAGTAGAATGATCTGTGTGACTCATGAAATATTCAGAATACACTTGTAAACTAGTATTTCGATTAAAACTTAAATTAAATCTAGCTGTCATTACAGATATTTTATTTTTTGAATGGCTAAATATAAAATGTGATTGTTTTATTTCTTGTTGATTATCTTCAATTATTTTTTCTTCGGTGATTTCTACCCAATGAAATTTTTCAGATGATTTTCCATTGTAATAATCCAAATTTAAATTTAGATTTTCATTTGGAGCCCATTTTAATCCGGTGAATATATTCGTTCCAACATCTCCCCAATTATTAGTTCCCCAACCCCATTCAACTCTACTTGAAAATAATCCTCGTTGATCCGTTTGTAAAAATAGTTTCAATCCATTTGATTTTGGGATTGTCATCATCAGTCCAATTTTACCATCTTCATAATCATAAGTTAATAAATCATCGTAATGTTGTGGACTATAATCAAATAAAATCCCCGTATTCCAATAATTTTGCCAAAGTTGATTTGCAGAGATTGATAATTTTTTTTCTAATGGAATTTTATCTAAGTTATTCGCATATTCCAATTCGATTGAAAAATATAATTTTCTGAAATTCCAGATTGATTCTCGATGACTATATCCCACACCAAGAGAATATTCTTCTAAATTATTACGCCATAAATAACCTGTTTTATCGATATTAAAAGATTTATCATAATAAGAATTTAAAAACCAAATTTCCCATGGATGTGTAGATTCATAATTAATTGAAGATGTAAACCCTATTCCAGAGGTTTCATTAACATTTGATATTACACCTTGAAAATCAGAGTAAATTTGATTATCAAATAAAGAAAATACACCATCGAGTGAATATGCTGAAGATGTTTGAAAACTATTTGTCATATTTGAAATTATCATTCCTAAATAAGAATTTCCATCAAAAATATCTTGAATCATTCTCAAATTAGTATATTTATTAATATTTCGTTGAATATCAAAATTGGTAAGTTCATTATGTGTAATTGCTCTGAGTATTCCATAAGTAAACCCCGTTTGCGTTTTACCAACTAATTTATATGCCGATATGATTTTTGTTTCTTGACTAACACTATCTCCGTAATTTGAATTAATTGATTTCATTGCCCCATTAATAAGAATACTATCTAAGTTTTCACCGATTCGTCGTGAATAAAATATATTGATGGGTGTTTCAAATATAGTTGCATTTTCAATGAAAAATGGTCGTTTTTCTGTATAATATGTTTCATAAGCTGTTAAATTTATTTCAGTTGGATCTGCTTCAATTTGTCCAAAATCAGGATTAATTGTTGTTTCAATTGATACATCGGAATTAAATATGTATTTTATATCTAACCCAATATTATTTTTTTGTAACATTGATGAGTATTCATCCTGGTTTCCATGGTAGTCATTCATTTTTACAATGGTATTATTAAAAGTAGATTGCCCTAGAATTGTATAGGGTTTGATTTGAAGTTTTCGCTGAATCATAAATTTTTTCAAACCCGTGAGATGCCCATATTTTGATGCAACTCCACCTATTCCATGTGGGTACCCCACCCACGAAATATATTCATTATTTCGATGAATATATCGTGCAATATTTAACCCCCAAACCATATTATCTTTTTTAGTAAATCTAAAAACAGAAAATGGAATTTGAATTTCAACGGTCCAGCCACTGGAATCAATATGAGTTTCCGAAGTCCATACCGCATTCCAGTCACCATCATAACCACTATCATCAAATACAAATTCATCTAATTGAACACCTGATGCATTTACTGAGAATGAAAATGCAGTTTGATGGTCATGTCTTGAATCAAATTCAATTCTAAAATAATCTGCTTTGTCATCAAATCCTTCATACCAATCATCTTTTAATGCTAGTGTTGTTGAAATTTTATTGGGTTGATTATCAAATAATTTAGCTAAAATGAAAATATTTTGATGGGTATATAAAAGAGAAACTTCTGTTTTTTGAGTTGGAACTCCCATATTTATAGGATCTGTTTGTACAAAATCAATAATTGGAATTGCAGATTCCCAAATCTCATCATCTGAGTACCCATCAATAATTGGATTTTCATGTACAAAAGTAATTTCTGCAATTTTCCCAATTTTATATTTAGCTAATGGTTCATTATCTTCATTTCCTAAAATATATGTGGAGAATAGAAAAATTAGTGTTAATAATAATTTAATATTTAGTTTATTTTTTGTCAAATTCATTAAAATTATATAAAAATTTAGTTTATTAATTTAACCATTATCTCCATGATTAAACTTTTTGTAATTTTACCTATAGAATTCAGCTACAATTCTATATAATATAAAAGAAAATTACAGGTATTTAATATGAAAATAGTTGTACTCGTCAAACAAGTGTTTGATAAGGACTCAAATATAAATGTTTCTGGTGATGGTGTACTAACAAATCGTGAGGATTTAACATTATCTACAAATGAAAGTGATGCATATGCATTGGAAGAAGCATTACAGATAAAAGAAAAAAATGGCGGAGAAGTAATTGTTGTTTCTGTTGGAAACGATTCCGTGCTCACCGTAATTAAAGATGGCCTCGCAAAAGGTGCAGATAGAGGACTTCATGTTAAAATTGATAATGAAGAAAGCTTAGATGCACTCGACTTGGCGAAATTAATTCATGCTTCGATTAAAGATGAAAATATCGATATGGTTTTATCAGGGTTACAGTCTGATGATAAGGGGAATGGTCAAACTGGAATATTATTAGCTGAATTAATGAATTTATCTCATGCATCATTGGTGATGGGGACCGAAATTCAAGATGATAATTCTATTCGAGTAAAACGAGAACTTGAAGGCGGTTGGTTTCAATGGACGGATTTATCCTTACCTACTTCTTTAACAATTCAATCGGGGATTAATAAACCACGATATTCCTCACTTAGAGGAATCATGATGATGAAAAAGAAACCAATTGATGTGAAATCAGCTGAAGATTTAGGATTCACTGCTCTGCAAAAATCAAAAGTTATGAAAATGTATATTCCTGAAAAGACAAAGGAAACGGTATATATTGAAGGCTCTGTGAATGAAATTGTTGATCAATTAATGGATAAATTTGCTAACGAAATAAAAATATTTTAGGAGATAAAATGTCAATACTTGTATTTATTCAACAAGAAAATGGAAAAATTAATCGTTTATCATTAGAAGCGATTACAGGAGCACAACAATTAGGTGCGAAATTAAATCAGCCTGTAACTGCATGTGTTTTTGATGAAAATAGTGCAAATGAACTTAAATCATATAAACTTGATAAGATTGTATGTATAAATGATTCACAATTAGTAGAATATAATCCGATAACTTTTGCAAATGTGATGGAACAAATAATCTCAAATGAAAACTCAACATTAATAATTGCAGGGCATACTTATGAAGCAAGAGATTGGATTCCACGATTAAGTGCACGATTGGATTTACCTTTTGTATCTGATTGCACTGGTTTTAAAACCGATCCAAATTTTGTAGTAATTCGATCTATTTATCAGGGTAAAATATCGTCAGATGTTTCAATTGAAAATAATAATGGATTTATATCATTTCAGTCAGGGTCATTTAGGGCAGATGAAATTCAAGTTGGTTCATGTGAAGTAATTCAGGTTAGTGTTGATTTATCTCAATCAACGGATTTAGTTAGGCCTGGTGAAAAGTTCCAAGAAGCAACCGGGGCTGTAGATTTATCACGAGCTAAAATTATTGTATCCGTTGGGCGAGGTATTGGAAAAGAAGAAAATCTTCCAATTGCTGAAGAATTGGCTAAATCATTAAATGCTGAAATCGGTGCATCTAGACCAGTTGTTGATTATGGATGGCTACCTCATGAAAGACAAGTTGGATCTTCAGGGCAAACAGTGATTCCTAAAATGTATTTAGCATTGGGAATATCAGGTGCCGTTCAACATCAAGTCGGAATGAAAGGTTCAGATTGTATAGTTGCAATTAATAAAGACCCCAACGCTCCAATTTTTGAAATTGCTGATTATGGAATTGTAGAAGATCTTTTTGAAATAGTTCCAAAATTAACCGAAAAATTAAATGCGAGGTAAGTAATGGCTGAACATGTAGTACATTCTACGCCAACTTTATTTTATGTATTGGCATTTGTTGCGATGGGCTATCTTTTATATAACTTGCGTCGGTTGTTTACAGTTCAAATAGGAAAAGCAGAAGAAAGACCTTTAGACTTTTTTGGACAATTATATAATAGTTTAAGTTTTGGTGTAGGTCAGCGGAAAGTATATTCTAAACGATTTACTTACGCATCCATTATGCATTTTTTAATGGGTTGGGGATTTATTGAATTACTTTTTGCTACAACAGTAGATTTTTTTACAGCAAGAGGGTGGTTTGCTACTTACTTACCCACAATGGATACACCTTGGTTTGCATTTTTAAATGATACTGGTGGAATAATGTTGATTGCAGGTGTTGTAATGGCTCTTTTTAGAAGACATCTAAATATACCTGAAAAACTTCCGCAAAGTAATTTTAAAGGAAGAGGTAATTTATTTGGCGATACAGGGATACTTCTATTTTTATTAATTCTTGGGGTTGGTGGCTTTTTAGCTGAAGCTGCTCGGCTTGCAGTAGAACGACCTGAAACAGCTCAATATTCTTATATTGGGTATGCAATTTCACATTTGCTTTCCTTTGATACTTGGGTCATAATGAAGCCAAACCTATGGTGGTCTCATGCAATTGCATCCTTATTATTTATTTCAGTATTACCAATGACTAAAATGTTTCATGCCTTAGCTGTAATAATAAATGTAGCATTGACAAACCGAAAATTAAGAGGTCATTTACGGCCAATGAATGTTACGGCATTGATGGAAGACCCAAATATGGATCCCGATGAAATCTCTTTAGGTGTGGGTAAATCATCAGATTTTACATGGAAACAATTATTAGATTCTGTAGCATGTACGGAATGTTCAAGATGTTCTACAGTTTGCCCAGCAAGTTCCACGGGAAAATTACTTTCACCGATGAAAATCATAACAGATATTCGTGCTGATTTATATCAAAATACGTTAGGGTTTGGGGAAGAATCAGATCTTGTCGGAGGTCGAATTTCAGCAGAAGAACTTTGGGCATGTACAACTTGTGGTGCCTGTATGGAAGAATGCCCTGTTCTTATTGATCATGTTCCAGCAATAACGGATATGAGGAGACATTTAGTACTATCCGAAGGGATGCCACCAGAACAAGCAAGCGAAAGTTTAGAGGCAACCATGCAAAATGGAAATCCATGGGGTTTTCAGAAAGCCGATAGGTTGAAGTGGGCGACAGATGTCGATTTAGATTTACCCATATTAGCTGATAAAAAAGAAGTGGATGTATTATATTGGGTTGGATGTGCAGGTACTTATGATCCACGGAATCAAGGTGTTGCTCAATCAGTCGTTAAAATATTACAATCAGCGGAAGTTAATTTTGCAGTCTTAGGGAAAGAAGAAACCTGTACTGGAGATTCTGCACGGCGATTAGGTGAAGAATATTTATTTGAAACACTTGCTCAAGAAAATATTGCTACACTTAATAGTTATAAATTTAATACTGTAATTACAGCATGTCCACATTGTTTTAATACAATTTCAAATGAATATCCTGATTTTGGTGGGAATTATAATGTTGTTCATCACTCTGAATTTATTCAACAATTATTAGATGACGGTAAGTTGAATCCTGAAAAATCGTTAGATGGAAATGTTACATATCATGATGCTTGTTATTTAGGTCGTCATAATGATATTTATGATGCTCCTCGGAATGTACTTGATTCTGTTTTAACTGAAGAATCAAACTATATTGAGCTTGAACAGAGTAAGTCTTCGAGTTTTTGTTGTGGTGCTGGTGGTGGAAATATGTGGCATGAAGACAATAAAGGCGATAGAATTAATGTGACGCGAATGGAGCAAATTATTGATTCTAAGGCGGATAAAGTAGCAACAGCATGTTCATTTTGTATGATTATGTTAGATGATGCAATGAAGGTGAAAGGGAAAGAAGATGAAATGGTGATTCAGGATATTGCGGAAATTATAGCTGAACGACTGTGATAGAGCATTTAATAGAATCTTTTAATAATTTATCCATTGACTTGAAAGCTCGTGTTTTATGGATTGCTGGGATTGTCGTTTTGGTATGGTCATTTAGACGGTTTTTAATGACAAGAGGTGATTTAGCTAACAAAAATAAAAGGAATTAAATTTTTGTTTGATTTAATAATTAAATTATTTTATTTTGAGGGGTTAAATTGCAAGACAAATTTTAACATTAGAAGTTAAAAATAGTTTTTTTAATAATAAAAACAACACGGAGGAAAGATGAAACTCTTTAAAAAAATAGTAATAATTACTGCAATCGTAGGCATGGGATTTATGTATGCACAAGACGCTGCTGGTGATTATAGACTAAATGGAACGAATGTAAGATATACTAGTCTGTATAGAGGTGCTACAACAGGTGCACTATATATTACAGATTCGTATGGAATGGGTATTGCTTTACCAGCTCTAACTTTTGAGCCAGGTGCTGCTATGAATCAATTTATTAATGGTCCATACCCCAAAAATGCATTAACTGCAATTGGTGTGAATTTGAACTTATCATTATATAATGATGGTACAGGTCATATTTATGAAGGTAGTTCTTACCCAACAGCCGTTTTTGATGCGGAAAATTGTGTGTCTGCTCCTGGTATTTTACCAGCGACAGACTTTTTAGGTTATGCCTCAAATTTAGATGCAGGTTTATCAGTGCAAACTACATCTATTTTAGGTCAACCATCTCTTAGTCCATATTCAGGTGGAACTCTTGGATCTTTTAGCTTACAACAAGCTGATATCTTTGATTTCTTCCCAGCTGTACCAACATACATGGATTATACAGGTTCACCTGCTGCCTCTCCAGAGCAAATTGCATACCCTGGACCTGCAGCCGGTTATATGACTAAAGATCATTATATGCCATTTTTACCTGAATTAAATGGTGGTGCACCTTTAACTCCACAAGAATTATTGGGCGGTGGATTTACTGTTACTGGTTATCAAGCACCTGGAGATATTTATCTTGAATGGCATGCGGTTGATGGTGGAATTTCACAAAGTGGTTTTGGTGATGATTTAGTTGTTGATGAAGATGGTGACGGAACTGCATTAGATAGAATTTTAGGTATTCCTTATGTTCCAGTATCTTATGTAAATAATGAATGTGGTGGTGGTGCTTTTGACCCATTTGATTTTACAACATTAGATCCTGATACTCCAGTTTTAGGTGGTAATGAAACATTAATCGGTAATGTTGCTGGTGGTGGTGTAGGTATGTGTGAAGATGCAGGTGGTATAGATGTTTTAGCTGGTGGTGTTTGTATGCTTGCTATTACAACTGATGCTGATGGTTCTGGGGCACCAGATATGAATGAAGGTTGTGACTACTATGAATTAGTAGTTGGATATCCTTCTGATGTTGCTGCTACTGCTGTTGTCACTGCAACATGTAATGCATTAGAATTATTTTCACCAGCTCAATGTGATATTGTTGCTGCTAACTCTGCGTTAGCTGCTGAAGCTGCTGGAATGACATGGGGTTGTGATGCTGTTGATATATTGACTACTCCTAGTGCTGACCTTGGTGGTTTAGCTCCAATTTGTGGTGGATTAATTACACTTGCTACAAGTTGTTTGGACGATGTAGATGAAGACGGTATTGGTGACAATCCGGTTGAATGTGGTGTAGGTGAAGTGTGTAACTGTGATGTCGGTTTTGGAAACTGTGAAACATTTGGTGCTAAATTTGGTACAAGCTGGGCAGAAGGATGTTTAGAAGGTGAAGGAACTGGAAATACATTCTATACACTTAACTCAGCTTTTGCTGCTTATGGTAACTATGTTACTTTAAATGGTGTTCAAATGCAAGGTTGCTTAATGGCTGGATATGATATGGCTACTTGTGGTGCTTTATATGGTGCGAATGATGGTGACCATGATTTCAATGGTACTGATGGTCGTTTAGTGATGGCATATTCTCCACAATGTTTCCCTGAATTACAGGTGAGAGAAGTATATGTTGACTTTACTGAATTAGGTGCTGGTGAATGTTTTGATGGTCCTGGTTCTGGTTCTGGTGATGTAGATAACTCTTGTGCTGATACATGGGGTACTGGTGGTACTGCAAATTGCTTAAATGTTGCTGACATTGTATTAATGGTTAGCGAAATCTTAAATAGCCAATTACAATTCCAAGAAATTTGCCGTGGTGATGTTGATGGTAATGGTTTAATCAATGTTGTTGATGTTGTGCAAACGGTTCAATTGATTCTTGGTGGATTAGTTATTGATGCAACAACTTCAGATATTATTAAAACTGTAGATGGTGTTCAATATACTGCTGATGGAACTGTTGGAGCTTTCCAATTCACATTAACTCATGATGAGAATTTCTCAATTGAGTTAACTGATGATGCAATGGTTGCTGAATATGTAACAGTTGACAACAAAACGACTGTTGTTATTGTTATGCCAGAAACTGAACAGTTATTTACTGTTAATGGTCAATATGAAATTAGTGAAGTTCTTGCTGCAACAAATGATGGGTTAATTGAATCTAACATTGTTACACCAGACGAATTTACTTTATCTAATGCATATCCAAATCCATTCAATCCAACAACTTCAATGCTTTTAAGTCTTGATAATGATGGTTTAGTTGCTGTTAAAGTATTTAACATTAATGGTCAATTAGTCGATGTTTTAACTGATGGTAACATGGTTGCAGGAATGCATACAATTTCATGGGATGCACAAGATTTTGCATCTGGTGTTTATTTTGTTAAAGCGTACATCGGTTCTGATGTGATTACTCAAAAGGTTTCTTTAATGAAATAATATTGATTCATTATATTTGAATCTTTTTAAAAGCCCTCGTGTCACTTACGGGGGCTTTTTCTTTTCCTATCATTTTTCCTCGAACTTGTATTAAATTTAATGCTATATTTTTATTCAATAATTACCATTTTGGAGTGTAAATGTCGAGAAATCGAATACTTATTTTATTATTAAGCTTTTTATCGTTTAGTTTTTCTGCCATCATACAAGGAATCATTAAAGATAAACGATCAAAACAACCTTTAATTGGTGCAAATGTCATGCTAAAGGGTACATCCCTAGGAAGTTCAACAGATGAAAATGGATTTTATCTTATACAAAATATAGATTTTGGTAATTATATGTTAACAGTATCATATATTGGGTATCAAGAATTCGAACAAGAAGTCTCACTTAAAAGTAAAACAAATTTAGAATTAGATTTATTATTAACTCCTCAAGCATTAGAACATTCAGCAACTACGGTTACCGGTGCAAAAAGAAAAGAAAAAGTAACCGATGCACCAGCATCTATGGAAGTAATTAGTAATAGAGATATTCGCCGTGAATCAACAACAAATTTAGGCTCATTTTTAAAAGGAATGAAAGGTGTTGATTTTACTGCAAGCGGTGTAGATAATTATAGTATTTCAATTCGTGGATTTAATTCTAGTTTTAGCTCTCGATTATTAACATTGACTGATGGTCGTGTTGCAAATGTACCTGCGTTACGAGTAATGAATTATAGTTCTGTTCCACAATCCGCAGAAGATATAGAACGAATGGAAGTTGTATTAGGACCAGCAACGGCACTTTATGGAGCAAATGCGCATAGTGGAGTTGTAAACATCACATCAAAATCTCCAGCAACATCAGAGGGATTTAATATGAATGTTTCCGGTAGTTTTGATGACCGTGCAATGTTAAAAATAGATGGGCGGTTTGCCAAAAAACTTTCTAATAAATGGAGCTTTAAAATTTCAAGCACCTATCTAAGAGCGTTTGAATGGGAATATATGTCCGAACAAGAATGGAAAGTTCATCGTACTCCCTGGGTCGGAGTTCCTGGTCGAAAAATTGACGGAAAAGATAATAATCCATGGAGAGTTTTTGAACCTACATTTATTGATTCTGCACAAAATATTCATGGTCAATGGGTTAGAATTGGAGATGGTGAGCCAAACCATGGTGATTTTGATGGTGATGGTGTTGCGGGAGAAGATTGGTTTAATGGATATGACGATGATGGCGATGGCTTAATTGATGAAGATTATTTCTTTGCTGATGGAATAAATAATTCTGAGCCATGGGACCCAGACCAGAATGATTTTAATGGTAATGGAATTCCTGACCCTGCTGAAAATTATACTGATACTAATGGTAACGGTATTTGGGATTTAGGAGAATCTTTTATTGATATTGGAAATGGTGTCTGGGATGAAGGAGAAGATTGTACCATTTTTGACTCATCTACAAATACTTGTTTTGAAGGTTTAGTTGATTTAGGTGATGGTACTTGGTCTCCTGCAGAAGAATTTACTGATTGGAATGGAAATGGTGTTTGGGATACTGAAAATTTCGATGAAGATGGAAATCCAATAATTGATGAGTATATTGATTATTTCACAGATCAATGGTATGATGGGATTGATAATAATGGTAATGGTGAAATTGATGAAATAGAAGAACGGCTAATGGAAGAAGATTTAGGACCTCATTGGCAATGGGGACTTGAAGAGAAAGAAATATTAGTTTGGAAAGGACGGTCAATAGAAAGTTGGTTTTCGGTAAATGCATTTGGAGATACAACTTGGACCTATAATCCGTGGTATCTGGATAATAATGTAGATGAAAATGGACAAATAATTGATGAACATTTAAGAGGTACATATATTTGGGATGAAGATAATTTTGATATGTTATTTGATACATATACAAATGATTTTGGTGATGATGGGTTAATAGGGGAACCATTTTTTGATTCGTCTGGCGATGGTGAATATCAACAAGGTGAAGGTTTAGTTTATTATGAAACTATCGATGGGAGTAGTGTTTATACAACCAATGATTATGGTTTAGATGGAATTCCAAATACAAATGATTTTGGCGAGGGTGATGGAATTTGGCAACCAGGGGATCATTGGCAAGATGTAAATAATAATGGAAATATAGATTTAACAACTGAAAATTTTAATGATGATAATGGAAATGGTTTTTGGGATGATTATGAATCCTTCAGTGATGATAATGGAAATGGTGTTTGGGATTTAGGTGAGGATTTTACAGACCTTTCTGACGGTATATATTTTTCGGGTGAATTTATACCTGAGTTGCATGATGTAAACGGTGATGGTATTTGGAATGAAGGCGAAGAGTGTTTAGGTTGGGTGTTATCAGGGAATTGTATAGGTGGTTTTAATGATACAAATGGTGATGGTATTTGGAATGCACATGAAGAATATTATGATTTCAATAATAATGGAAATTTTGACCCAGCTGAAGAATTTACAGATTTAAATGGAAACGGAAATTGGGATGAAGGCGAACCTTTTGAAGATGTAGGTAATGGAATTTGGGATGATGCAGAAAGCTATATAGATTTTAATTCAAATGGTAATTATGATGGACCTGATTTATATAATGATAATTATGTTTTTGATTCAAATTCAATTGATGTTTGGCCAATACCTGATGGGATTTGGAATGATGGTGAAGGTGTCATTGATTGTGGGTATGATGGATTATGTTGGAATGATTCTTGGCAAGTTGGGCAACCACAAAGCCCTGCAGAACCATTTGATGATTTAAATTCAGATGGTGTCTATAATATTGGTGAACCATATTATGATTGGAATCGTAATGGAAATAGAGATATTTCAACATATATAGATGTAAATAATAATGGTGTTTACGATGATGGTGTTGATGATTATTATACAATTTCTGGACCAGATGAAAATGAAGGTGATGGAATATTAAATGCATATGATAATGGTGAAAAAGATGGAATATTAGATACGGGTGATGGTGTTTATGGTGGTGAAGATGATTATAAACATAATTATGATATCGTTGATGATACAAATGGAGACGGAATAAAAGATTATCCTGATTTTGAAGTGAAGAGTAGAAAAGTTGAAGTAAGAGTAGATTATGATTATAATGAAGATTTTAATATGAGCTTTCAATCTGGATATTCATGGATAAAATCTCAGCAAGTAACTGGAATAGGAAGATATTTGACTGAGGGTTGGGAATACACTTATTATCAATATCGATTAAGATATAAAAATTGGTTTGCTCAAACTTATTTAAACAAAAGTTTTTCAGGTGAAACAAGAGGTTATAATCTTGGAGATCGTATTAAAGATCAGTCTATGGATTATGCTGTTCAATTACAGAACAATTTTAAAATAAGAGAATATGAACCATTTACCACTGAAATTGTGTGGGGATTCGATTTTAATAAATCAATGCCAAAAACATTTGGAACTATATTAAATGATGGTCCAAATGGATATGATAATGATGGTGATAGTTATTATCTTCAAAATGATAAAATTGATAATAACGGTGATGGAAATGTCGATGAACCAGGTGAACAATATAATGCATGCTGTGATGGTTTAGATAATAATAATAATGGACAAATTGATGAGAAAGGTGAGGGTGTAGATGAGCCTGATGAGTTTGATGATGTAAATTCAAATCAATATGGAATATATTACCAAACAAATACAGCATTGACTTGGGATAAAAAATGGGAATTAATCACTGCTGCTCGGTTAGATTATCATGATCAAATAGCAGATGAAGGGTTACAGTTTGGTCCCAAAATTGGTTTATTTTATAATCCGTCTGATTTATATTCAATTCGATTTACTTTTGGAAAGGCATTTAATACACCTACTTCAACAATCCTTCATACCGATTTATATATTGGAGAGGAATTATTTTTCCCAGTGTTTTTAAGAGGTAATAAAGATGGTACACCGTATCCTCGTGTTAATTTAGAGGAAACGAATGTGGTAACTCCAACCTATTTAGTTCCAATTAATGAAGTAAATAACACCGATGATTGTATTGATGTTACTGGTGAGTGGTGTTATAAGCAAATTGGATATTATGAGTTTGATGATGGCTCTGGAAATTCATATACTGAAAGAGTTGATGGAGCTCCTTATTTTTATAATCTTCAAGATGCAAATGCTCCGAATGATATGATTCCTGTAGATACTTCTGTATATCAAATATTTATTCCTGAAGCCAATGGTGATGGTGTTTACTATTCGCCGGAAGAAACTTATAATTTACCCGATGTTGAACCATTAAAATCAGAGGAAATAAATTCTTGGGAAGTTGGTTTTAAAGGTATGGTTACTGAAAAAACAATTTTGACAGCTGATTATTATATTAGTCATTATCTTGATTTCTTTAGTCCAGCAACTTTTATTACGCCTGTAGTTGTTAAAAAAGGAACAGAAGATTTAGTTGGGTTTATTCCACCCAATGAACATGGTCTTCAAGCACCTTATGGTACATCATGGGATGGTGTAGATAATGATTTTGATTGGCAACCTTATGCACCTTATTTCGATTGGACAGATGATAAAAATGGGGATGATAATCCAATTGATAATGGTGAATGGGGATTTGTAGATTTTGGCACTCCAAGTACAGTTTATAATTATGACACTGGTGAATATGAAGAAAAACCATTTAGGGTATATTCACCGCATGATGTTGGTTTTTCAGGAAATGCGATTGATGGTCAATATCAAGATGTGAGTTATTTATGGGAAGCTGTTGGTGTTGATGAATGGCATCCTCAACAGGGATTAAGCGAAGCCGAAAAAGTTGCATTCTTTGGAACGGATAGTATTCCGGGAAGACCTTATGCTCCACCACAAATATTATTAGCATCAATGAACTATGGTAGTGTGTGGATGCAAGGAGTTGATGCAGGATTTACCCATATTTTCTCAAAAGATTTAATATTTGATGGTAATTTTTCGTGGTATAATTCAACGACATATTATAATGAATTAACAAAAAAAGAAGAACCAATTAATGCTCCAAAGTTTAAATGGAATTTTGGCTTAAAATGGGCATCACCTTATGGAGATATGGCTTTAAGTTATAGACATGTGGATGAATTTGAATGGCAAGATGGATTATGGGCTGGTATGATTGGACCATATAATTTATTTGATTTTCATTATAATTATACAGTTACTGACAATTTAAAATTAAGTTTTTCGGCAATGAATTTCCTCAATGATGTCCATAGAGAAATTGTCGGTGGAGCAAAAATGGGTAGGCAAGTAATTTTTAGGTTAACATCTTCATTTTAATTTATGAATTCTTTTTTTAATTCAATAATTGAATTAGATGAGATAATATTAAATTTTTTAAATATTAAATTATCAAATCCACTATTTGATTTTTTAATGCCAATTATTGATAAACCGGTCGGATTCATCCTTCCGGTTTTGTTTTTTTGGATATATTTAATTATTAAAAACCCATTAAAACGAATTCATTTATTAATTTTAATACCTGTTGTTATTGGTATAACAGACCAAGTGGGATATAAAATTAAAAAAATGGAATTAAGAGATCGACCATGGGTTACTCATGAACAGATAAATCATTTAGGTGGAAATGGGGGAAAACATTATTCATTTCCTTCAAATCATGCATCTAATTCAATGGCTATTGCAGTGATGTTTTTTAGTATTTTAGGTATGCGGTATAGGTTTTTATTTATATTCGCTTTTATCGCTGGTTTTTCTCGAATCTATATCGGAGTTCATTATCCCGGAGATGTCTTGTGTGGGTTTGTATTAGGTGGGTGCGTTGCCAGAATAGTATTTCTGGCAACGAATAAATTACTATCTAATTGGGGAGGATATCGTCAGGCATCTTAAAGGGAGATTGTGTCATTCCTTTTGGAGCTTGTGTTTTAATTTCCCCAAATTTTGATTCATATTTTTTTACATTATCTTGAAGAATATTTAATAGCGTTTTTAAATGTGTTGGTGCCATTATAATTCTTGATTTTACTTTTGCTTTTTTTAATCCAGGTGCAACACGAATAAAATCTAAAATAAATTCAGCTTGTGAATGTGAAGCAATTGTTAAATTTGCATATTCACCTTGACCTACTTGTTCATCTAATTCAATTTGAATTTGATGTTGTTTTTTTGTTTTTTCATCCATTATAAACTATGCCTCTCCTTCAACATTAGAATCATTCTTTTTATTGAATTCTAACCAATCGTCATCTAATCCTTTCCACTTACGGAATTCTTTTTCATCAGTGCTAACTTCATGTAAATCAACATTGATATCATCATAACGATCCATTTTTTCTGCTTTATCTTCATACTCATTTGGATCAGTATCATCTCGTTGTTCTTTTTCAGTTTCATTCTTTTTGATTTCGTCACCATAAAGCGTTTCATCAAAAAAATCGATATTACTCACAATTCCTTGCATCATTAAAAATTCCAAGAAACCTAAATATCGTTTATCTTTTAGATTTACACCACATGTTAAACATGTTAATTTTTTTTCCAAGTGCTCCTCAGGTATCGAGCTGGAGCATTTTGGACAAATTAGTCCTTCAAAACTCATATATTTCCCTTCAATATTAGTGGGGAAATATAAAAGGAGTAAACATCAGTTACAAATAGTTTTAGTAAGTAATTTTATGTCGATTTGTAAAGAAATTTTAATCTATTCTTCACAGGTGTAGAAATGCTTTCATTTCGCCTTTTTTTCATACGAGTACATGTTTCTATAAAAGGGTTCCATTTAACAATTTCAGATTTTCCCCATCGAAATGGAGAAATATATTTTTCTTGAAAATCTCCACCAAATACATTTGCTCCTGTTCCAATAAAAGTGCCTGTATTTAGTATTGTTGAAATTCCTGTACGGACAAAATCTCCGATCATTGCTCCAATAAACATTTCTCCAGTTGGTATTTCTATTTTTGGAAATTTAAATTTAATTTTACCATAGGTATTTTTTAAATCACTATTATTTGTATTTGCTCCTATATTGACCCATTCACCAACATAGCAATGCCCTAAAAATCCATCATGTTGTTTATTGCTGTAGCCATGAATTATTGAATCTTCAAGCTCACCCCCTATTTTACAAACAGGCCCAATTATCACATTTCCTCTTAATTTGGTGCCGGGATTTATTGTTGAGTTTTTTCCAATAACAATTGGCCCTTGTAACAATGCACCAATATCAATTTTTACATTTCCCTCAATTATAATTGGCCCATTTGAAGCATCTAAAATTACCCCTGCTTTAATTTCAGTATTTTCAGCACAATGAATTTTTTCCTCATCTATCATAATGACAGAATGATGAATATTACCCTGTCGTATTGAAAAGTTTTTAATAAAATCTTCTTCAATTTGGTGGTGGCTTTCTGAAATTGCGTCCCATAAAAAGGATATATGTGGGAATTCTATTTGTGAAGTAATTTTTATTTTTGATGCCATTAGATCATCTATATTATGAATACTAATTTTTTCAGTTTCAGAAAATGCAAACAGAATATCATCATTCGCATAAGTTTTACCGTCAGTAACTTTCTGAATTATGCTATCATCCCATATCGTTGCTCCATTTAACCAAATTCCAGGTGAAATTAATTCAGGGTTTACAGTCATATTCTCAAAACGATGAGATATCAATTCTTCCATTTCTTTTCGCACTATCAAGGTAAGAGAATCCGTTGGATCCAATAAATTTATTAATCGTTCTAAATTTGTAAATTGACCACAGCGAACTTCAAATGTGGCATGCATATCTGTAAAAGGTTGTAAAAATTGTGCAAATTTGTCTTCAAATAATATATAATTCATGATATCTTTAGTATTTTTTTTATTCGTCCATAGCTTGTTTCTAAAAATTTAGAATCAGTCATATCTATCTGTATATTGTAAAATGAATCTGAATACTTAGATTTAAATCCAATTTTATAACCTGCATTTAATTGATTTATTTTTTTTGAAATATCAATATTTGGTTTTGGATTTAAGTCAATAATCATATCATATTTTTTCATTACATTAATTTCTTTTGGAAATGATTTAATCGTGTTTCCTTTATTATTATAAAGAATTTTTTCACAAGAAATATTTTTAAATAGATTTTCTAAATTTTTTGATAGACAAATTTTCACATTAATTCCTCTTAAACTCAATTCATTTAAAGTTTGAAAAGAATATGATGCAATTCTACAACTATTTTCATCGAATGGAAAAAATATTAGAATATCATTATTGATTCGAGAAACATTATCGATAGTTAGTGAGGAATTTATTTTTTTGAAATAGGTTCGAAGTGTTAAAATTCCCACCTTGTATTTTAATTGAAAATCATGAAGATTCATCTATCATTAAATTTACGATGAGCAACTTAAGAATTCTGAGAACAAAACAAATGAAAAAAATATTTTATTTTATAGTAATTTCTATACTTGTGAGTACTGAATTAGGCAATGAAACATATCTTTGGCCAACCGATGCGAGCAAAACGATAACAACTGTTTTTGGCGATGTTCGTCCAAGAAGGTACCATGCTGGATTAGATATCCGAACTTATGGGCGTTCTGGCGATGATTTATATGCAATTGAAGATGGGTATATTGAACGAATTCGAGTGAGTTCTTCTGGTTACGGTAAAGCACTTTATCTTCGATTAAATGATGGTCGAATTGTTGTTTATGCCCACATGTCTAAATTTTCACCTAAATTAAACGAACTCGCAAAACAGTTTCAGGAAAAAGAACAATCATATTCAATTAATCAAATATTAGATCCCAATAAATACCTTGTAAAAAAGGGAGACATTATAGGCTATACAGGTGATACAGGTAGTATTTCTGGACCTCATCTTCATTTTGAAATTAGAGATAAATCAAATAGGCCGATTAATCCATTATTAACAAATTATAATATAAAAGACACACAGTTTCCTGAAGCAAAAGAAATTTCAATTATACCACTTGAAGAAATGTCAAGAATAAATAATCAAATTCAGCCAATTACATTTGAATTAAAAAAGATAAATACACAAAATTATAAAGTAGAAAACCCAATTAATGTGAGTGGTCCCTTTGGAATTGCTGTCAAAATTATTGATAGAATAGATGGACAACCATTTAGATTTGGTCTTTTTGGATTAGATTTATTTATTGATGGTATTAAACAATATTCAATAAAATACGAAAATTTTGATTTTGATGAAGGCGAATTAGTTTATACTGAAAGAGATTATGCATTAATTCAATCTGGCGAAGGGAAGTTTTATCGATTATTTACAGACCAAAACCGAAAAAAATTATCCTTTCATGAAGAAGGTAATAATAACTTAAATAATTTAAGTAATGGAAAACATGGGTTTAAAATATCCGCTTTTGATTATAATCAAAATTCAATAACCATTAGAGGCGAGATTATTATTAATGAATTTCAATCATCAACAATATTAGCAAAATCAACGACAAATAAAACTGCATTTAATAATAAATGTTTGGACTGTGAAATCCATCAGTATGAACATGGTACTTTTTTATCTGTCCCTAAAATTGGATTTTCAAAATCTCCCCAAATTTCATTTAATTCAGCTCGAGGTCACAAAAATAAAATTTATTTACATACATTTGAAAACACTGATAATTATAATTTTGTATTTAATTCTACAGATTTAAATTGGATAAATGGAATTATAATTGAATCTGAAAATATCAAATTAAATTATTTAATACATGGGATTTCTACTATTCCAGGAACGCCATTTGATTTAGATTTTGAAAATATTAGAGTTAATGGTTCTGGTGATACATTTTATGATTCTTCATTTGTATGGATTCGGAAATTGGATTCTATTCCAAAGCTAAAAAAAGGTGAAATTATTGAAGGACCATGGGAAATAGGACCAGATTTTATTCCATATAGAAATCAAATTGAAATTGAAATTATTTCATCACAAATCGATGAAAAATTAATAGAACAACATTCAATATATTATTTAAACGAAAAAAACGGTGCATGGTATTTTATGCCAACAACATATTCAAAGGATAATAAATCATTTAATACTTCTGCACTTTCGGGTGAAGTTTTTGCATTGATAAAAGAGAATAATCCACCTGTATTGAGTGGACTTAAACCGAAAATTGGAAAAAAATTAAATTCGAAGAGTTTGAATTATCTTACATTTAATATAAAAGATGATTTATCAGGAATTGATGGTGAAAATGATGTATTAATAAAAATTAATGACAAGAAAATTATTCATGAGTATAATTCCTATCGAAAAGAAGTAAAATATTTATTAAATGAAAATTTAATTAATGGCAGAAATTATGTTAATATTACTTTAAAAGATAGAGCCGGCAATTTAAGGGAGTTAAATGGCCATTGGATTTTTGATTTAAATTAGTAATATTATTAAGGTGTATTATTAATTATAATATTAATTCAACTTTTTGATATTATACTTATCAATAGGATTAATATTTTTATGGTGTTAATAATTTTAAAAAAAACAATTTTGGTAAATTAATAAGTAGTTAATTTTTATCATAGAATTATTTTCAAATGAATAAGATTATCACATTTATTTTAAATTGTATAAAAAGAGTTTATTTAAGATGAATAAAATAAATAAAATGATGACGGCTGAGCAGTTACTTCATGACCCCTTACTAAATAAAGGTACAGCTTTTTCACAGAAAGAAAGAGATTTATTTGGCCTTAATGGATTATTACCTCCACGGATTCTTACGATAAATGAGCAGAAAACTCGGATTCTTAAAAACTTTAATTCTAAACAAAATAATATTGAAAAATATATATATTTAATGGGATTACATGATAGAAATGAAACCTTATTTTATCGAATTATTATTGATAAAATAGAAGAAATGATGCCTATTATTTATACTCCAACTGTAGGAGAAGCGTGTGAGAAATTTGGTTATTTATATCGTCGTCCAAGGGGTTTATATATTTCTTTTAAGGATAAAGGGAATATAAAATCTATTTTAAAGAATTGGCAAAGTAATACCGTCGATATTATTGTTGTTACTGATGGTGAACGGATTTTAGGGTTGGGTGATTTAGGTGCAAATGGAATGGGTATCCCTATTGGAAAACTTTCTTTATATACGTCCTGTGCTGGAATTGACCCCTCTAAAACATTACCGATTATGTTAGACTTGGGAACTGAAAATAAAGATCTTTTAAATAATCCCAATTATTTGGGAGTAAAACATAATCGAGTCCGAGGAAATGAATATAATGAATTTATTGATGAGTTTATGGATGCCGTTTCATATATATTTCCAGATTCAATGATTCAATTTGAAGATTTTGCTAATAGAAATGCATCTCGACTATTGAAGAAATATCAAAATAATTATAGAATGATGAATGATGATATTCAAGGTACTGCAAGTATGTGTGTGGCAGGAATTTTAGGAAGCCAAAAAATAACAGGCAGAAATTTATCAGAAGAGAAATTATTGTTTTATGGAGCAGGTGCGGCTGGAATTGGTATTGGTGATTTATATGCACTTGCTGTTTCAAAAACTGGAATTTCAGTTGAAAATGCAAGAAAACAATGTTGGTTTATTGATAGTCGTGGATTGGTGGTGAATGGTAGGGATAATTTATCTGATGATAAAAAACCATTTGCTCATAAATTTAAACAATTGAATGATTTAACTGAAATAATTAGTGAAATAAAACCTACAGCATTAATTGGAGTTTCTGGTCAAGGGCAAGCATTTA
Organism: Fidelibacterota bacterium; assembly: GCA_014381925.1. Classification (GTDB taxonomy): domain Bacteria; phylum Fidelibacterota; class Marinisomatia; order SCGC-AAA003-L08. Next base: position 33,652 of record JACNKR010000052.1, read on the forward strand.
CCGAGAATGCAATACGAAAAATGTCGGAAATTAATAATCGACCTGTTATTTTTGCTCTTTCAAATCCAACCTCCAAATCTGAATGTAGTGCTGAACAAGCATATAATTGGGCTGAAGGGAAATGTATTTTTGCAAGTGGAAGTCCTTTTAATCCAGTTCACCTTGATGGGAAAACTCATATTCCGGGTCAAGGAAATAATGCCTATGTTTTTCCAGGTGTTGGGTTGGGAGTGGTTGCATCAAAAACGAAAAGAGTTACAGATGAAATGTTTCTTATTGCTTCAAATATAATTTCTAATTCTTTATCAAAACATGATTTAGAAAATGGTAGAGTTTTTCCACCTCTTACGAAAATTCGTGAATTATCATTAAATATTGCAACTGCAATAACAAAATCTGTTACAGATAAAATAAGCAAAGATTCCATTGAAAATAAAATGTATAAAGCATATTATGACAATTATGATACGTAAAATTAAATACCATTTTTAAGAATTCATCTCTTTACAACTCTAATAAATTTTATTATAAAATTAGGAGAAATATTTTAATTATCTATCTTTTGTTTAGCTCCTTAATCATCGTATTTTTTACTATAAAATTTGAGACAATATTTAATGAATCAAACCGAATTATTACAAGAAGCTAAAAAAGCAAGATCCTTTGCAAAAGCAAAATATAGTGAATATAAAGTAGGGGCAGCCTTGTATTGTGAAAATGGGAAAGTTATTCATGGCTGTAATGTAGAATCTAAAGCATATCCTACAACAATGTGTGCAGAAAGGGTAGCGATTTTTTCAGCAATTTCACAGGGTATTAAAAATTTTAAATCAATCGCTGTAATTACTAAGGATGGAGCAACACCTTGTGGGAGTTGTCGTCAAGTAATTTATGAATATGCTGGTGATATTCCTGTCTATATTGGTGATTTAAATGGAAATGAATATTGTATTCAAATGAGCGAATTATTACCAAATCCTTTTTTATAAAAAATAAACTATTAAATGAAACAAGCAATTTTAATTGGTATTGGTGGTGGAACAGGGTCAGGAAAGACTTCTGTTGCAAAAGCATTAACGAGAGAATATGGTCGAAAAGAAGTATTATTAATTGAACAGGATTCGTATTATAAAAATTTAAAAAAATTATCTTTTGATGAACGCTCTCTAATTAATTTTGACCATCCCGATTCAGTTGATTTTAATTTATTAATTGAGCATATAACTTCATTATTGAATGGAAAACAGGTTAATGTACCTGTTTATGATTTTAAAACTCATCTCCGTACAAATGATATTATTCATTGTGAAGGCCATTATATAATTTTACTAGAAGGGATTTTGGCTTTATATGATGCTGAAATTAGAAAATTAATGGACATCAAAATCTATGTAGATACACCAGGAGATATTAGAGTGCTGCGTAGAATAAAACGAGATGTCAATAAGAGAGGGCGTTCTATTGAGTCTGTAACTGAACAATATTATAGTACTGTTCGTCCTATGCATTTGCAATTTGTTGAACCCACCAAAAAATTTGCGGATATTATTATTCCAGAAGGTGGTCAAAATAAAGTTGCAATTGATATCATTAGAACAAAAATTACATCTATTTTAATAGATTATAAATTAAATAATTAAATGACATTAACACCAAGAAATGCAGGGTGGATAGAATTAATCTGTGGATCAATGTTTTCAGGTAAAACAGAAGAATTAATCAGACGAATTGTTAGAGCTCAAATTGCGAAACAAAAAACAGCTATTTTTAAACCTCAAATTGATAATCGGTACTCCAATGAAGAAATTGTTTCTCATAATAATCGTAAAATTAAATCGTATAATGTAGAAAATTCATCTGAAATTTTAGATAAAGTAGGTGATGCAGAAGTCATTGGAATTGATGAGGTTCAATTCTTTGATGAGGGTATTATTCAAGTTGTTCGTGAATTAGCTGCAAATCATAAAAGAATCATTTTGGCTGGTTTAGAAAAAGATTTTATGAGAAAACCATTTGGTTCTATGCCAGAGCTAATGGTTGAAGCTGAATATGTAACTAAAGTTTTGGCAATTTGTGTTGTTTGTGGAAACCCTGCAAATTTCAGTTATAGAACTTCATCAGAATCGTCTCAAATAGTTGTCGGAGAGACGGATAAATATGAAGCTCGGTGTCGTGCGTGTTTTAATCAAAATGGAGAAATTAAATGAATTTAATAAGTATAGTGGGGGTATTTGTATTATTAGGGCTTGCGTGGTTAATGTCCTATGATAAAAAATCAATCCCATTTAAAATTATATTTTGGGGGATTGGTCTTCAATTTGTATTTGCATTAATTATTTTAAGGCAAGATTATTTAAGTTTTATTGGAATGGGAATTCTTACGGGGTTAATAATAGCATACCAATTTAAAGATAAAGATTTTATTAATCCTAAAAAACTGCTTATTTCTTTAGGTCTTATCGGTGGATTATTTTTCTGCTTTACAAATGATTATACAGGACGAGTAATATTTCAAAGTTTTAGTAATAAAATTGCATATTTTTTAAGCTTATCAGATTTTGGTGCACAGTTTTTATTTGGTAATTTAGCAGACGGGAAATATTTTGGCCCTTGGGCGAGTGGTTTTCCAAATTTGGGAACATGGCCAGGATTTGGCTTTCAATTTGGGTTCAAAGTTTTGCCTACTATTTTGTTTTTTGGTGGATTTATGAGCGTTTTATATTATTTAGGAATTATGCAAAAAGTAATTAATTCCTTAAGTAAATTTATGAGATGGACGATTGGTACAAGTGGTGCTGAAACATTATCATGTTCTGCAAATATTTTTGTGGGACAAACAGAAGCTCCATTATTGATTAAACCATTTATTAAAGATATGACATTATCTGAATTGACAACAATAATGGTTGGTGGATTTGCGACAATTGCAGGTGGTGTATTAGCCGGTTATATAGCAATGGGGATTCCTGCGGGGCATTTAGTTGCTGCTTCTGTGATGTCAGCTCCAGCTGCATTAGTGGTAGGTAAAATTATTTTCCCTGAAAATGCTAAATCAGCAACGGCTGGGGATGTTGGCCTTCCTGATATTAAAGTTGGTTCAAATGTAATTGAGGCAGCATCTAATGGTATTACAGATGGTTTAAAACTTGCTGTTAATGTAGGTGCAATGTTAATTGGCTTTATTGCTTTAATTGCAGTTCTTGATTTAACATTAAACTGGCTAGATTCAGTAATTGATGGATATTTTTTTAGTGGAGAATATATTAAATATAAAACAGCAGGAATGTCTCCAGCGGTTGGTGAATATATTGGATATTTCCCAGGCTCATTACAAACATTTTTTGGTGTTTTACTTAAACCACTCGCATTTTTAATGGGGGTTCCATGGGAAAATGCACATTTTGTAGGTAACTTATTAGGAATTAAATTATCATTAAATGAGTTTGTTGCGTATGGTACGCTTGGTACTTATATAAATGAAAATTTACTCACTGACCGAGGCATGATTATTTCAACTTATGCTCTGTGTGGATTTGCAAATTTCTCATCAATTGGAATTCAATTAGGTGGAATTAGTGCTTTAGCTCCTGAGCGAAAATCTGATTTAGCAAAAATTGGTTTAAGAGCAATGTTTGGTGGTGCAATTGCTTCTTGGCTTACTGCAACAATTGCAGGTATTTTACTTTAAAGGGAAACAATGAAATTAATTTTATTAGGTCCTCCGGGTGGAGGTAAAGGAACTCAAGCTAAATTTTTAGTGTATAAATATTCGATTCCGCAAATTTCGACAGGTGATATGTTAAGAGCAAATGTTCGTGATCAAACAGCATTGGGGATTGAGGCGCAAAACTTTATGAATGAAGGAAGACTTGTTCCCGATGAGGTTATATTAGGAATGATGGATTCTCGTTTACAAAAAGAAGATTGCAAAAATGGATATATTCTTGATGGGTTTCCGCGAACAATTCCACAGGCGGAAGGATTGGATAAATTATTAGATAAAATTGGCCATAAACTTAATTATGCTATTGTGTTAGATGTAGAACAAGAAGCGATTGTGAATCGATTATCTTCACGGCGATCATGTAGAGGTTGTGGTCGAGTTTATAATTTAATTTTTGACCCGCCTGAAAAAGAGAATAAATGTGGATCTTGTGATGATGAATTATATCAGCGAGAAGATGATAAAACAGAAACGATAAAAAACCGATTAAAAATTTATAACGAACAAACTGCCCCCTTGATTGAATTTTATTCAGCTAAGAATTTAACTCAACATGTGGATGCTTCGGGAGATATTCACCAAGTAAAAGCAAATTTAATAACCGCATTAATATAGCATTGAAATATGCTTAAAATTGGTGTAACAGGTGGAATAGGTGCAGGGAAAACAACGGCATCTAAAATATTAAAACGAAAAATGAATGCCTATCTTTTTGATGCTGATGAAGAAGCAAAATCACATTTGTTATCATCCCTTCCGTTACAGCATAAATTAATTAATATATTTGGTCAAGAAATTATTGGAAAAGGTGGAAGATTAGACCCTAAAAAATTAGGTAAAATTGCCTTTGAAAATAAAATTAACCAGCAGTTATTAAATGGAATTTTATGGCCTGAAGTATTTATATTAATTGATGAGGCAATGAAAACAGCAAGAAATAAAAATTACTCAACCTTTATTGTGGACGCAGCATTATTAATTGAAGCTGGCTTACACAATCAATTGGATAAAATAATATTAATAACTGCTCCTGAAGAACTTCGAGTAAAACGAGCGATTAATCGCAAAAATTTAACACCTGAGCAAATCAATAAACGCGCATCTCTTCAATGGTCTGATGAAAAAAAACAAATTCATGCTGATATAATAATTGAAAATGATGGAACAACGAATAAACTACACAAACGATTATTAAGAGCATTAAAATTATAATTTCTTCATTATTTTTATTTTCTTAATGAAATTGGTTTACCAATTATTTCATTTAAAATAATTGCATTTTTTAAAGTTGATTTTGAATGTAGTCCAAACCTATTTCTTTTTTGTGTTTTAGGTTTAAAATTATATTCAGCAAATGATTCTTTTTTTATTTTTTGATACTTTTGTTGTTTAATTGGTTTATTAGGTTTAGGAATATTATCTGTTTGAAGTTGAGATGTTTCATCGGTTACAATATCTAATTCGTTAATCGAACTTTCAATTTTATCTGATAAATTATTTACAATTCCTTTTATTATCGATTGTAATTGTCCTGTTTTTTTACTTTTATCCTTCTTTTTCTTAGAAAAGAAGGTGCTAATTAGCCAAAAAATAATAATTTGGAAAAATATTGAACTCATTTCAGCAGAATAAATCAATTTATAATCCTAATTAAATGCAAACTCCTCCTTTTTCCAAAAAGGAGGAGTTACGATTGTAAAAATTATTTATCATCATTATCTGTATCTTTTGCAATAGATTCTCTCATACTTGTATCTGCCATAATATTTTTCATATTATAGTAATCCATTACACCTAATTTACCACTTTTAAATGCTTCAGCCATTGCAAGAGGAATTTCCGCTTCCGCTTCCACAACTTTTGCACGCATTTCTTCTACTTTTGCTTTATTTTCCTGTTCGGAAGCAACAGCCATTGCTCTTCGAGATTCGGCTTTTGCTTGAGCAACTTTTTTATCTGCTTCTGCCTGATCTGTTTCTAATTGAGCACCAATATTTTGCCCAACATCAATATCAGCAATATCAATTGATAATATTGAATATGCCGTACCAGCATCAAGGCCTTTTGCAAGTACAGATTTTGAAATTTCATCGGGGTTTTCGAGTACGGCTTTATATGATTTAGCTGAACCAATTGCACTTACAATTCCTTCACCTACTCTCGCAATAACAGTATCATCGGTTGCACCACCAACTAATTGTTCAATATTTGTTCTTACGGTTACTCGACCTTTAGCTAGTAATTGGATGCCATCTTGAGCAACTGCAGAAACTTTACCATCTTTGGGACAATCGATGACCTTCGGATAAACACTTGTTTGCACAGCTTCTTTCACATCTCTACCTGCTAAATCGATTGCCGTAGCCGTTTGAAAAGATAATTCGATGTTTGCCTTGTCTGCAGCTATTAATGCGTCCACAACGCGTATTACATCTCCTCCAGCTAAAAAATGAGATTCTAAATCCTCTGATAAAACAAAGTCTAACCCTGCTCGATGCAGATTGATAATTCCATCTACAATTAATCGTGGTGAAATTTTTCGGAATCTCATCACAATAAGTTTTAACATTCCAACTTTACCAAATCCAATCGAAACTCCAGATTGAAACCAAAGTCCTAATGGGATAAAGTAGAGAAATAAAAAGATGGAAAAAACTATAAAAACTAATAATAAAATACTTGGTGCCATTATATAATACCCTTCAATTTAAACAAATAATAAATTTAATAATAAGATAAATTTAGAGTTAAACTTATCTTTGAATATAACTTTTTTTACGAATAATATTACGATCCTCATCATACCAAAACCAAATCCCTGTTGGATTCCCATTTTTATAGTAAAATTCGCTTTTTATGCGATTTGATTCGAAGTATTCAGTTTGTTTTCCATTTTCATTTCCTTTATCTCTTTTTCCTTCAAATTTTATTAAACCACTTTCGTCATACCATAAATCAGGTTTAGTTTTTACCCCGTTTGAATAACTCTTTTCGATTTTTATATTACCATTTTTATAATATTCAATAAATAAACCATCTTTTTTATTTTCATTATAGTGACCATCGATTAATACTTCGCCATTATCGTAATAGGTAACCCACCTCCCATTCTTGACATTTTCATTGTAATATTCTTTTTGTTTAATCCTTCTGTTTTGATGATAAAAAACCCATTGTCCATGTTTTTTTCCTTTTATATATTTACCTGATGCATAGATACTACCATTTTTATAATAAAATTTCCAAACACCTTCTCTGAATCCAGAGCTGACATTCCCTTGGATTTTTATTTTTCCATTCCCATATTTTTGCGTTAATACACCATTTTTTTGGAGTGGATTTTTAGCAATTCCTAATAATGAAAAAAAGTTTTGAGTTTCTTTAATCAATGATTTAAATATTTAAATCGTTTAATATATCTTTTGCATGAGATTTTGTTTTTACTTTTGGATATACTTTTTCAATAATTCCATCTCCATCAATAATATATGTGATGCGATGAATACCATCATATTCCCTTCCCATAAATTTCTTTTTACCCCAAACTTTATAAGCTTTCATCATCTCTTTAGATTCATCACTTAGTAATAAAAACTGAAAATTTTGTTTTGTTGCAAATGATTTCTGTTTGCTTACCTTATCAGCGGAAACTCCGATAATTATGATATTATTTTCTTCATATTTTTTGAATTCGTCACGGAATCCTTGTCCCTCCCAAGTTCAACCAGGCGTGCTCGCTTTTGGGTAAAACCAAAGTACAATTTTTGAACCCTTAAATTCATCTAATTGTATTTCATTATTATTCTGATCCATTAATTTAAATTGTGGAGCTTTTTCTCCAATTTCTAAATACATGATTTTTTTCCTTTCATGCGGAATACAAGTTTAAGTTCAATCCAACAACCGTGTAAATTAAGATGTAAAATATAAGGCATAAAATGATAAAAATATACTCAACAACTTGGTGTCCATCATGTAGGGCAGCAAAATCACTTTTAGATTCTTTAAATTTTAATTATGAAGAAATTAATATTGAAGATGTCGGTATATCTCGAGAAGAATTAAGAGAATTGTCTGGTGGACATACTGTACCTCAAATAATGATTAATGATAAATCCATTGGTGGATATGATAAATTATTATTGCTTAATCAATCTGGAAAATTAGAAGAATTAGTTAGAAAGTGAATTTTATATCTACCCAAATTGAAGCTTATTGCAAAAACCATTCAATTGGCGATTCTAAAATATTAAATCAATTAAAGCAACATACTATTGATACAGAGGTTGCTCCTCAAATGATGTGCGGTCAGTTAATTGGCGGATTGCTACAATTTTTAATTCAAGTTTCACATGCTAAAAAAGTATTAGAAATTGGAATGTTTACAGGATACAGTACATTAAAAATGGCTGAAGTATTACCTCCCGATGGTGAAATTCATACGTGTGAGGTTTATCAAAAACACATTGATTCTGCCTCAAAATGGTTTTCAAAATCAGAATATGAAAAGAAAATTAAAATTCATAACGGAGATGCAGTAGCCTCAATTGAAGAATTTAAAATTGGTTCATTTGATTTTTTATTTGTTGATGCAGATAAATTGAATTATCCTGAGTATTTTAGAAAGGGATTGAAATTGTTAAAATCAGGAGGAATTGGTGTTTTTGATAATATGCTTTGGAGTGGTTCTGTATTAAATCCAAATGATGATGAATCAAAGGCAATAAACGATACGAATAAAATGATAAAAAATTCAAAAAAAGTAAAGCAGTTATTATTGCCAATTCGAGATGGGATAATGTTATTTAAAAAAATATAAGTGATTATGAATAAACTAAATACGATAAGAAATAAAAAAATTCTAATTTGTGTAACGGGATCAATTGCTGTTTATAAAACATGTGAGTTAGTTCGTCAATTACGAAAAGAAGATGCTATCGTTCAAGTTATGATGACTAAATCAGCTTTAGAATTTGTTGGCAAGGCAACATTTGCTGCATTGACAAATAATGAAGTTTTAACGGATATATTTCCAAATACGCCTAAAGCTGGATTAGAACATATAGAACTTGCAATGGATGTTGACGCAATTATTGTTTGTCCTGCAACTGCAAATAATTTATGCAAAGTAGCAAATGGAATTGCTGATGATTTAATTTCAACAACTTTATCTGTCTGTGAACAGCCGACACTGTTTGTACCAGCAATGAATTTTAGAATGTGGCGAAATGAAGGTACGATTAATGCAGTAAAATTATTAAGGGAATCAGGTAAAATGGTAATGAATCCTGAATCTGGCCAATTGGCATCCTTACATAAAGGTATTGGAAGACTTCCTGAAATATTATCAATAATGAATGGAATTAGAAATTTATTCAATATTCCCTTACCTCTTAAAGGAAAAAAAGTATTAATTACTGCGGGTCCAACAAGAGAATGGATAGACCCCGTAAGATATATATCAAATAGATCAAGTGGTAAAATGGGTTTTGCATTGGCAAAATCTGCAAGAGATAAAGGTGCAGAAGTTGTATTAATTTCTGGTCCCGTATCATTAAATCAAATTTCAGGAATACATACAATTCCGGTAGAAACATCTGATGAAATGTTAAATGCAATTCAAATTCAATTAGAAGCAGGAAGCAAAATTGATTATTTATTTATGTGTTCAGCAGTTTCTGATTATAAATTAAAAAATATTTCATTACATAAAATTAAACGAAAAGATTTGCAACCAAGTTTAGAAATAATTCCTGCGCCTGATATTTTAAAATCAATTTCAACAGGAAAAGATACTAAAATAATAGCATTTGCACTAGAAACAGAATACAATAAAGTTGAAGCATTACGAAAATTAAAAGATAAAAAAGCAGATTTTATTGCAATGAATATAACTCAGAAAGGAATTTCAGGATTTGATTCTGAAACAAATGAATTATTTATTTTTAATAAAGCTGAGAAAATAAAAAAATTAGAATTAAATCATAAATCAAGAATTGCCTCTCAATTAATTGATTATGTTATATCAGATAATTAATTTTAATTTACCATCAGTATTTATGATGAATACTAATTATATTTATTACTAAAATAAGGGAATAAAATGAATTTTGCGACAATAGTCGGTATATTATTAGGATTATCAGTTATCCTATTTGGAATTATAGAGCCTAGTGAAATAGGTGGTAATATTACATTAATGGATCAAATTGGTAAATTTTTTGATATTAAGTCAATTAGTATTGTTGTACTTGGTACATTCGCAGCTACAATGGTAAACTTTTCATTTAATAAGATTTTTGGTGTATTTAAAGTGATTGCAAATGTATTTAAAACTAAAGAGTCTGTGGAATTAATTACTGTTAGAGAATTATTAAAAATTGCAAAAACATATCAAGATAGTGGTCCAAAAGGTTTAGAAGCGATTAGCAAGACTGTAAATGAGCCATTTGTTAGAAATGCAATGGAAATGATTTCAGTTGAAACAAATAATGAACGATTTAATAATTATTTAAATTCAGAATTAAAAAGTTTGAAAGAGAGACATGCACAGGGGCAAGAATTACTTTTTAATATGGGGTCTTATGCACCTGCATTTGGAATGCTTGGAACAGTTATGGGTTTGATTCTAATGATGATGTCCCAAATGGGTACAGATGCAATGGAAATTGATTTAAATAGTGTTTTGGTTGATATGGGACTTGCATTAAGGACAACATTTTATGGCGTAATTTTAGCAAATTTATTTTTTATTCCAATGGCTGGAAAGTTAAAAAATATGTCTCAACAAGATATTTATATTCGTGAGATAATGATTGAAGGTTTAACATGTATTCATCGAAAAGAACATCCAATTATAATTAAGGATAAACTCTCTGCATATTTACCATTAGAATTAAAATTAATATTAAAAAAAGATAGCGATGCCTGATGTTGACGAAAATAAAGGTTTAGATCCTTCATCATGGATTTTAAGCTATGTAGATTTCATGACAGTTATTATGGCCTTTTTTATTATTTTTGTACTGGTTGCAACAAAAGTTGCGTCGGCGACGGAGTTATTTATTGTTAAAAAAATTGAAGTTATTAATAATTCACTTAATCGCATATTAAAAAATACAGGGGTTACTGTTGAAAATGTAGGTTATAATGGAGTAAGAATTATTATCCCTAGTGAAGTTGATGGTAAATCGATGTTTAAATCTGGTAGTTTCCATATTAGAAATGAATTTAAACCATATTTAATTCACTTAGGTAAAGCAATTATTGATAGTACTGAGTTTATTTCAGCTTATGATGAATATAAAGATAAATTTAAAAATAAACATTATGACCCAAAGGATTTGAAAATTTCAGTGAGAGTTGAAGGCCATACTGATACAGATGGAAGTGCAGAACAAAATATGATTTTATCATTAAAGCGTGCCGAGGGAGTTAAAAATTTCTTTACAACGAATAATATTTTTAAAGATAATATCTTTGCAATATGTGGTTATGGTGAAGCAAAACCACTTGTAAATAAATTAAATAAAGATGAAAATCGAAGGGTTGAAATTTATTTGAATTATACGATGGACCCAATTTATGTTTTTTATGGATGTACAAATCCAAGTGCATATAATTTTAATCCAAAAGCAAACCGTGATGACGGAAGTTGCATTAATAATTTTTAATATTTAAATGGCAAAAAATAATGAAATAGCATGGCTAGTATCTTATGGAGATACAATAACATTATTAATTTGTCTATTAATTACAATTGTAGTTGTTCTACAGGGACAATCTGAGCAGGATACAGAATGGGTAGCAGATCAAGTTCATGAAATTACTGAAATATTTAGGGAGTCATACCCTGATACGAATTTGTTAAGAATTTACCCTAGAGCAAGTAGTTTTAAAATTACACTTTCTGAAGATTTATTTCAACCATGTAAAGATAATATAACACAAGAAGTAAAACCAATAATTATGCAATTAGGAAGAGATTTATTACACGAAATGCATAAATTGACATTTTTAGAAAAACCTAGTTTTATTGACGATTCATTATATTTAGAAATTTCGATTGAAGGACATACTGATAATATTCCCCTCCCAAAAGGATGTGGGGATTTTGAAAATAATTGGCAATTATCTTCTGCCCGTGCCTATGAGACAATGAAAGTAATTACAGAAAATAAATATATTGATGATAATTTAAAACAATATTTTGAATCCATTTCAATTAGAGGATACGCAGATTCTCAACCAAATTGCACTAATGAAACAGCAGATGGGAGAGCATGTAATAGACGAATTGAAATAATATTTATCGCATATTTAATGGGTGGTGGAACTTATTACTCAGATTCGGCTGACAATTAATTCATTTTCTTCTATTTTAATTACGATTACATTTTTACCCATTTCTATAAATTCACCATTAGATCTACTATGAAATTCTTTATCATTTATGATTATAATTCCAACAGGTCTTAAGGCTGTTTTTGTAATTCCTGATTCACCTATATATTTTTCAAAACCAGCAGAAATTGAATATCCATCTGATTTTTTTTGAGATTGAATTGGAATAACATTTTTCATAAATTTAGTTTTGATAACATATTTAAAAAATAAATAAATCGCAATAATTGTTGTAATTATACCAATGTTTAATCCCCAAAAAGCAGTTTGATAATCATTGCTTAATGGGTAATCTCCTAAAAACATTAAAAATAATCCATATAGCATTACTAAAATCCCACTTATACCTGAGATACCAAATCCGGGGAAAATAAATACTTCAGATAAAATGAGTAAAAACCCAACTCCTAATATTAGAATTTCAGTCATATCTGCTAATCCAACTAATAAATGAGAACCAAAAAATAATCCTAAGCATATAACTCCTGCAATTCCAGGTACACCAAAGCCTGGTGATTTTATTTCAAACATTAACCCTAAAAATCCTAAACTCATTAATAAAGGTGCAACTGTTGGTGAGGTAAAAAAGCGAACAAAATTTTCAGACCAATTTGGTGTTTTTTCAATTATTTCATAATTTGATAATTCTAATTTTTTAATAATTTCATCAACGGAGTTTAATTCATTTTGAGCAATACCTAATAATACTGCATGTTGAGTCGATAATGTAATTAATTTATATTCTTTAAATCCACTAATATCTTTTGATGTTAATGTATCTCCGTCTATTGTCAAATGATAATCTATTTCTAACTCTTCATCAACCATTGATGATGCAATTATTCTTGAACGACCCGTTGCATCTGCCGTAGAAGCCATTTCTTCTCTCATATATGAAATTACTTTTTCGGAGGTTTTTTTACCACTACCATCTACAGCAGTAGCCGCACCAATTGTTCCACCGCTCGCCATATAAATAGAGTCACATGAAAGTGAAATAAGAGCCCCAGCAGAAATTGCTCTTTTATTAATAAATGCAATTGTTGGGATTTTACTATTTAATATTGCATCTTTTATTTTAGTTGCTGCATCTATTCTGCCCCCAAATGTGTCGATTGTAAAAATGATATATTTTGCATCATCATTTTCAGCTTCAGAAATTACTCGTTCCAAAAAGTAAGGTAATCCCATGTCGATATCGCCTTTTATTGGAATTGAATATATTTTTTCTTGCCCAAAAAGAAATATGGACATAAAAAATGGAATTAAAATAAATATAATTTTTGAGTAATTTGAATGTAAGTAGTTCATAAATTTATTATCTAATATTCTTTAATTTAACCTACTTGAATTTAAGATTTTTTTGAATACTAAAACTATAAAAAACTGGCGATGAATCTTACTTTATTAGAAAAATCGACCTATTATTCGTTAACTTTAATTTCACTCATTATTAATTTCCTACCACGGTACATTTCAAAAATGTTAGGAATGATGCTCGGTGATTTTATGAGAATAATCATTCCTATTCGAAAAAATGTAGCAATTCAGAATTTAAAAATAGCATTTCCGAATAAATCAAATAATGAAATTAATAGAATTATTAAACAATGTTATCGGCATTTTGGAATTATTTTCATTGATTTATTTAGAAGTTTTACATTAAATAAAGAAAAATTAAATAAATTGGTAGAAATTTCTAAATTAGATTTAAAAATGCTAAGAGAGGATAATGGAGGTATAATTGTTACTGGCCATATTGGGAATTGGGAATTATTTTTACCTATATTTGGTTTGAATAATATTCCTTTTTTTGCTATTGCTCAGTATCAGCGAAATAAAGGGGCTCAAAAGTTTTTTAAAAAAATGCGAGAAAAACATAATAGTAAAATAATTTTAAAGGGGATATCAAGTAAAGAGCTTATTTCAATTATTAATAATAATAAATATTTAGGGCTTGCAAGTGATCAAAATGCTGGAAAAAAAGGTACAATGGTTCCTTTTTTTGGAAAAGATACATCTGTCCCAAAAGGTGCAGGTATATTTCATATAAAAACTAAATGTCCAATTTTTATATGTTATTGCATTGCAGATCGTAATTACAATTATAATTTTATGGTGAATAAATTAAATTTAGATAATTTCCAAGAAGATACAAATGATAAATTATTTGATATTAGTCGAGTTATTTCGGATGATTTAGAAAAAATAGTTTCACTTTATCCAGAACAATATTTTTGGTTTCATCGGAAATGGCCAAAGAAAATTTATAAAACAAAATGATTGTAAAAAATAACTCAATAGATTTTGCCATTAATTTAATTGAAAATGGTGAAATAATAATTATTCCAACAGATACATTATATGGGTTTAGTTTTGATGCTTATAATTCTATGATTATAAAGAAATTTAATAAATTTAAAAAAAGAAATTCACCGTTGAGTATTATTGTTGATTCAATAAATATGGCAAAAAAATATGCCAATTGTGAAGAAGTTGAAAGTGTACAACATTTTTTACCAGGCCCATTTACATTTTTATTTTCTAAAATTGAAAGTTCATTATCACCATTAATAACCCAAAATAGTGATAAAATTGGAATTCGAATTCCGAATAATACATTTTGTATTGAAATTGTTAACAAATTAAATCGACCAATTGTAACTACGAGTGTAAATTTTCATGGTTTACAATCAATTAATAAAATTAATAATATTGAGAATACTTTCCCTCAATTTAATATTTTTAAGGGTATGGAAAATATAAAATCGAAAGGTTCAACAATTGTTGATATGACATTAAATTCACCTGAGATTATTAGACAAGGTGATGGAATATTTAGTTTATGAATATTTATTTGAGAATATTAAATTTTGTAAAACCGTATAAATTTATGGTTTTCATTTCGTTGATATCTTCATTTTTATTTGTATTAATGAATGCATTTTC
>JACNKR010000029.1 GCA_014381925.1 Fidelibacterota bacterium
TTACTTTTTACTTTTAAAGCGATCAAAAGCACTTTTATGCTGAGAACATAAATTTTTTGGTTTATAATCCTTTAAGAATATTTCTTTTGTAAGTGGACAATATCGAGTTGGTTTATCATAAGTTTCAGAACAAATTTCTAATTCGGTAACACCATCTGGCATTTCCCAATCTTCAATAGGCCATTCTTTTTTATTATAAATCTCTTTTATTGTATTTGCAAAAATAGGAAGCGCCGCAGAGGAACCATATTGCGTTTGACCTAAAGATACTCCAGGGTCATCAAGACCAACCCAAACACCTATAGCTATTTGAGGTGTATATCCCACAAACCATGCATCTGTTTTACCATTTGTTGTCCCTGTTTTGCCTGCAAGTGGTCGTCTAAATTTATATTTCCATCGAATTGAACCACCGGTACCTTCATCAATCACAGAGCGCATCATATCTCTAATAATATAAATCAAATCTTCATTTTTTACTTCTTTTGAATCAGGATGAAATTCTCTTAAAACTCGACCATATCTATTTTCAATACTTTTAATGAAAAATGGTTTATTTAAAACACCATTATTACCAATTGCTGCATAAGCTGAAGTTATTTCAATAGGATAAACTTCTGAAACACCTAATGCAATTGAATTTACAGCACGAATATTCGTTGTTAATCCAAACATTTCTGCATTCTTTTTTATCTGCCATGGACTTACTAATTCTTTTACAATTCTCACAGAAATTAAGTTTAAGGATTTTTTTAATCCATATCGCATTGTTTCTAACATGCTTGTAGAACCATCATGGTTTTGAGGATTCCACCGAACTGTATCATCAATAAAAACAACTAAAGGTTGATTTAAAATTTGCTTCGTTGGAGGAATTCCTTTTTCTAATGCAGTCATATAAATAAATGGTTTAAATACTGATCCCGGTTGGCGTTTTGCTTGTGTTGCTCGATTAAAATGATCACGATATTCTTTTTCATTTCGCCCACCAACCATTGCTAATACTTCACCATTTTTTACATCAATCACAACGGCTGCCCCTTGCACCAAAAATTGATTTTTTAATTCTGGGGGTATAGGCCTATTATCATTAATAATAGCTAAAATAGAATCTTTAGGAAATCCCGTTTTTGATAGTGCTTTTTTTAATTTTTTTGGACTATTAATAAATTCCTTTTGAAGCACTTTTTGATTTCGTTCCATCCCCTCATCAAATGCTTTCTCTAAGATTGATTGAATTTCCATATCTAAAGTTGTATGTATAATTAATCCATCTTCATAGAGATTAATATTTAATTCTTCATCTATTTTCTCAAGTTCTCGTCGTACATGTTCTGAAAAATAGGGTGCTAATCCTGAATTAATAGTACCTGTTTCAGGAATTACATTTTCCGCAAGTGCAATTTCATTTTGTTTATCCGTTATATATCCAACATGATTCATACTTCTCAGAACAATTTTTTTTCTAATTTTTGCCTTTTCGGGGTGATTAATAGGTGAATAATATGCAGGTGCAGGAAGTAAACCAATAATTGTTGCTGACTCAGCTAGGGATAAATCTTTTGCTTCACAACCAAAATAATATAACGAAGCGGATTGGACACCATATCGACCATGACCAAAATATACAGAATTTAGATAAAGTTCCATAATTTCAGATTTAGTAAATGTTTTCTCAATTTGAATAGCAGTGAGAAGTTCTTTTAACTTTCGGGTGATTGTCTTTTTAAATCCAATCGTATTATACATATTTCGAGCAAGTTGTTGGGTTAATGTGCTTGCACCTTGTCGAGTGCTTAAAGTAATAATATCAATAAAAATTGCTCTAAAAATACCTTTTATATCTACGCCAGAATGTTCATAAAAATCTCTATCTTCCATGGATAGTACTGCATTAATTAAATTCTGTGGCATTTTACCTAAAGGAATTACATCTCGTTTTTGGATGTACAATTCTTTTAAAAGTCGATTATCACTCGACATAATTTTTGAAATTGTTTCAGGATTAAATTTACGCAGTTCTTCAAGAGATGGTAAATCTCTAGATAGAACGATTAAAAATATGACACCCCCAATAAAAGCAGTAAAAAGAAGGAGAAAGGTATTTAAAAATACCTTTTTAAAAGGTGTTGATTTTCCCCTTTTAGGCAAATTTATGAATTAGGTTCGGTCATTGACCGTGGGTCTAATAATTTATTTAACTCTTCTTCTGAAAGAATTTGATCTTCTAAGGCTATTTCTCTTACTGTTTTACCTGACTCAAATGCTTTATGTGCAATACCAGCAGCTTTATCATATCCAATAACAGGTGCAAGAGATGTACACATTGCTAAACTACCTTCAATGTAATTATTACATTTTTTCTCATCAGCAATTAGGCCATCAACTAATTTCTCAGTAAACATTTTGGATGCATTACTTAAAATTTGAATCGATTGCAATAAATTATGTGCAATTAATGGTAGCATTAAATTTAATTCAAAAAAACCACCTTGACCACCTAATGTGATTGCAAGATCATTTCCAATTACTTGAGCACAAGTTTGAATCATTGCCTCACAAATAACTGGATTTACCTTTCCTGGCATAATAGAAGATCCCGGTTGTACGGCAGGTAATATTAATTCACCTAATCCTGCTCTTGGACCTGAGCCCAACCAACGAATATCATTTGCAATTTTAGATAATGAAACAGCGATTGTTTTTAATGCACCAGATAATTCTACAGATGCATCTTGTGATGCTTGAGCTTCAAAATGATTTTCAGCTTCTTTAAAATTAACACCTGAGTAAAGCGAAATTTCTTCAGCAATTCGTTTTCCAAATTCTTTATGTGTATTTATTCCAGTACCAACAGCGGTACCACCTTGTGCTAATTCTGATAATAAAAGCTGTGCATTTTTTAATCTAACGATTCCATTTTTTACCATGTGAGCATATCCAGAAAATTCTTGCCCTAACCGAATTGGGGTAGCATCCTGTAAATGAGTTCGCCCAATTTTCATTATGGAGTCAAATTCTTTTGCTTTATTCTCTAATGATTTTTGTAATTTTTCTAAGGAAGGTATTAATGTTTTTTGAACCTCAATATTTGCTGAAACATGAATTGCCGTTGGAAAAACATCGTTCGAAGATTGTCCAAAATTCACATGGTCATTAGGGTGCACCGGAAACCGTTCACCAATTTTTCCTCCCATTATCTCAGAAGCACGATTTGCAATTGTTTCATTTGTATTCATATTACTTGATGTGCCAGATCCTGTTTGGAAAATATCTACAATAAATTGATCATTAAATTTACCTGTAATCACCTCATCTGAAGCAGATACAATTGCATCTTTAATATCATTTTGAATAAATCCGAGATTATGGTTCACAATAGAAGCTGACCGCTTAATAATTCCCAATGCTTTTATCATTGGATTTGGTAATTTTAAATCGCTAACAGGGAAATTTTCAAATGCTCTTTGTGTTTGGGCTCCATAATATGCATTATCAGGTACGAGCATATCACCCATTGAGTCATGCTCAATTCTCATATTCTATGTCCTTAATTATTAAAGGTAAGTTAACCGCCTTCGCGAGATGTTTCACCTCTTATCGGTTTTGGTGGTAAGTTAACAATTTCATCAAAAAAGAATTCGCCTAAATGATTTATTATACTTTGCATGCTCAATACACCTAAAGGATTCCTTTTATTATTTATTAATGGTACATGCCTAAAACCACCAGAGACCATTTTATTAAGTGCAAAAGCAATTGGATCTTCAAGTCTTAAACATTCAGGATTAGGGGTCATATATTTAGATATAATTTCATTATTTAAATCTAATCTCTGGCCTAAAACTTTTTTCATTGCATCTCTTTCAGTAAAAATTCCACTGATTTTATTATCATTTTCAAGCAATACGCAACCCATACTATATTGCTGAAGTTTATTAATAACATCTATTAATGGTGAATCATCAGTCATTGAAACAAATTTATATTTAGGGAGCAAATTAATTGGATCATGTAAAGAGAATGCAACATTTAACTTTTGTTGCTTATCATGTTTACCATCACTAAACATTTGTTCTAATTCATCATCAAAAATATCAAACATATTTTACTCCCTTGTTTATTATTTAATCTCCCAAGTATGACTTGATCTAATTAATTCATCAAAATTTGCAGTTGGCATATTTACTTTTGCATTATCTATCTGATTAATTAATAATTCTTCATAAGTAGGTTTTAATTCTTCATAGAATACACCTAATGGCTTTGGAAATTCGGGTTGATATGTTAAATCACTTAATAATAATGCCAAATTCTTATCTTTTTTATTATGAACTAAAATATCATCCTTAGAAAATTGACTTCCAATATCAATAATTTCAAATTGGCTACCATTTAATCTTAAGCCTTTATTCTTATCTTTTCCAAATATCATTGGTTGCCCATGGTCTAATTGTAATTGTGTTTCCATTTTAGTTTCTCTTTCAGTCAAATCTGAAAAAGCGCCATTGTTAAATATATTACAATTTTGATAGATTTCTACATAAGATGTCCCCTTATGTTCATAGGCTTTTTGTAAAACACCATGCAAATGTTTTTGTTCCCTGTCAAGCGATCGTGCAACAAATGTTGCTCCTGCTCCTAATGCTAAAGAAGGTGGGTTAAATGGGTAATCTAATGAACCCATTGGAGAAGATTTTGTCTTTTTCCCTGGTTCAGATGTAGGAGAGTATTGCCCTTTTGTTAATCCATATATTCGATTATTAAACATTAAAATATTAATATCAAAATTACGACGAAGTAAATGAATAAAATGGTTACCACCAATTGCCATTGCATCGCCATCACCAGTTATAACCCAAACTGATAAATTTGGATTTGTAATTTTAGCACCAGCTGCTAATGCAGGTGCCCGTCCATGAATACTATGGAATCCGTAAGTATTCATATAATATGGGAATCGACTGGAACACCCTATTCCTGAAACAACAAGAAAATTTTCTTTTTTTATTCCAAACTCGGGGAATAATTTTTGAACCTGAGATAAAATTGCATAATCACCACAGCCAGGGCACCATCTTACTTCTTGATCTGAAACAAAGTCTTTTTTTGTTAAAGGTATGCTCATTATTAACCCTCCACCAATTCTTTTATTTTATTATAAATTTCATGTAATGTAAATGGTTTACCTTGAATTTTATTAAATGCGATAGCATCTACTAAATATTTAGATCTAATTAGCATTGATAATTGCCCCATATTTAATTCAGGAATAATCACCTTTTGAAATTTCAAAAGTACATCCCCTAAATTAGCAGGAAATGGATTAATATGCCTTAAATGTAAATGTGATACAGATAATCCTTCTTCGATAGCAAGTTCAACCGCAGACCTAATTGCACCATAAGTTGAACCCCAACCAAGAATAAGTAATTGACCCGACTCTTCGCCAAAAGGTACCGCTGATTCTATATCATTAGCGATTACTTCAACCTTATCATGTCTTAATCGTGTCATTTGATCATGATTCATTGGGTCATAACATACATTTCCATCGCCATCAGATTTTTCTAATCCACCTACACGATGTTCCATTCCTTCAGTTCCAGGAACCGCCCAATCTCTCGCAAGAGTATCTTTGTCATGTGTATATGGCTGGAAACCATTCGGGTTCGTAACTTTCCGAGTTGGAATTTCAGGCATATCGCTTAATGATGGAATTAACCATGGTTCCGATCCATTTGCTAAATACCCATCCGTTAATAAAAATACAGGCATCATATATTTTAATGCAATTCTGCATGCTTCAAATGCCGCATAATAACAGTCACCAGGCGAATATGGTGCAATAATTGGATTAGGAGCATCGCCATTACGACTAAACATTGCCTGTAATAAATCAGATTGTTCTGTTTTTGTTGGTAAACCTGTTGAAGGCCCGCCTCGTTGTACATTAATAATAACAAGTGGTAATTCAGTAATTGTTGCAAGACCAATAGCTTCTGTTTTTAAGGCTACACCTGGTCCACTTGTTGCTGTAATGGCTAAATCTCCAGCAAAAGAAGCACCAATTGTACTCATTATTCCTGCAATTTCATCTTCGGCTTGAAATGTTTTGACTCCAAAATGTTTATAAGCAGATAAATAATGTAAGACATCACTGGCAGGTGTGATTGGATAACCACCATAGAATACTTCTAATCCAGATTTTTGTGCTGCTGCTAATACTCCATAAGCAGTTGCTTGATTTCCCATAATATTTCGATATAAACCTTTTTTGAGAGTAGCCTTTGGTACCCTAAAAGTAGTTCGAATTATTTCAACGGTTTCGCCATAATTAATTCCAGCTTTTAATGCTCGAGTATTAACTTCTACAATCTCAGGTTTTTTTGCAAATTTTTCGTTTAAAAATTTAATGGTTGAATCAGGTTCTCTTTCATATAACCAAAATAAAATTCCAAGAGCAAACATATTTGTACTTCGGGTTACTATTTTAGGTTTTAAATCAATTCCCTTAGCAATAGTGATAACTAACTTATTCATATCCACTTGGATGAGGCGATATGCTTTTAATGAACCATCTTCTAATGGATTTTGTTCATAACCAGCTAATTTTAAATTTTTGGGAGTATAATTAGCCGTATTTACTAATAACATTCCATTTTCTTTTAAATCTTGAAGATGTACTTTTAGTGCAGCAGGGTTCATTGCTACTAACACATCTAAAATATCTCCAGGTGTATGAATATCCTTGCTTGAAAATTGAAGTTGGAAAGAACTTACTCCTGCAAGAGATCCGGCAGGGGCTCGAATTTCAGCTGGGAAATCTGGAAATGTTGAAATATCATTCCCAAAAATTGCGGAATTTTCGGTAAATTGATTACCGGTTAACTGCATACCATCACCTGAATCACCGGCAAATCGTATCGTAACTAAATCTAATTCTTCTGATTGCTTTTTAACTTGTGTCATAAGTAAAATTGAATCCTTTTTTTCTTTAGGAAATGAATAAATATATGTAGAAAATACGAGTATAAATTTAACTATTTATCACATATTCAATAAAAGTAAAAGAATAATTTATTAATGTGAATCCACGAATGTTTTATTCAATATTTTTATATTCATTTGCAAAATCAATATAATGTTGTGCGCTTTCAAAAATTTCAGATTTTTCAGTTTTATTTATTTGTCTAACGACTTTTGCAGGCAATCCAACAACTAGCGAATTAGGTGGAATTTTCATATTCGGAGGAACAACTGCTCCTGCACCAATTAAAGAATTCTCACCAATTATAGCATTATCCATAATAATACTACCCATACCAATTAAACAATTATCTTCAATTGTACAACCGTGGATTATTGCATTATGACCAATTGTTACTCCATTTCCAATTATTGTTGGAGCAATCCCCGTTGTCACATGAACTGTTGAATTATCTTGAATATTTGTTCGAGAACCAATTTTAATATAATTCATATCTCCTCTTATCACCGTTCCAAACCAAATATTCACTTCCTCACCCAATTCAACTTCTCCAATAATATCTACAGATTCAGAAATATAACAGGAATTCGGAATAATTGGAGTTTTATTTCTAAATTTTTTAATCATTTTTTTCTTTCGTATTAAAATTAAATATATTTAAAAACTCTAATTTAATTAAAGTTTGTTCTCTAGCCGTTTGAATACATAAAAATATTCCGAGAGTTCCTAATACCATATTAGGCAACCACATTGCAATAAATGGCGATAATTGGCCTCTATCTGCAAACTCTTCTCCCGCAATTAAAAACGCCCAATAAAAAACAAAAAAACCTAAACTAAGTGCAACACTCATCGCAAATCCTCCTTTTCGAGTAATTATCCCAAGAGATGCACCAATTAAAATAAAAACCATACTCGCAAATGGAATAGAATATTTTTTATAATATTCAACTTTATATTTTGAAATATATCGATTATATGTTGCAATTAATTTATAATCACTTCTTATACCATGTCTTAAATTTTTCAATCTACGCTTTGAACGAATATATTTTGGACTTTTCTCGCCGAGCGAATCTCTTAATGCACTACTATATTTTATAATTTGGGCTTCAATAAATGGTTGGTTTACTATTTCTATCGTATCTGGTAATTCTTTTATTAACCGATTTTGTATGCGTTGATAAATTCCATTAATTTTTTCATTATAATTTTGAATTTTATTTTTAATCATAATTCCTGTCATTTCTCTATCACTTCTAATTTTACTATCTCGACGAGTGAGACTCATATTGTCCACAGGAATAAACACATCATATTTTTCAAATTGGATTTCTCTATAATCTTCTTGGTCTGAGGATAATTCATGGATAACACCACGATTCAAATGCATGATTACCCCATTATAAACTGTTTCAATATCTCCCGAATTTGCAATAATAGTTCGTTGTGTACCTTCTTTTTGGTAATTAAAAATCAAGATATCTTTAAAAATATTCTTTTCTCTACCACCTAATAGAATGCGATATTCAGGCAATGCATCAATAAAATATCCAACTTCAAATTCTAAATCAGGGCGTTTTCGTGTGATATCTCCAGAAAGTAGCCTTGCCTTATGATTTGTTTCTGGAAGAACAGTATTATTAAACCATGTCATCCCCGCTGTAATTATTGCTCCAAAAACTAAAGCAGGAAATAGTAACCGCATATAGCTAACGCCAGAAGTTCGTAAAGCTGTTATTTCATTATCGCCAGACATTCGCCCAAATGCCATTAATGAAGCAATCAAAACAGCCATTGGAACAGCCAATGCCAAAATCCACGCTAAATTAAAAAATACATACTCCACTAAAATTCCCATGGATAAATCCTTTCCTAAAAATTTATCTATGGCCTTCAATAAAAAATTTGTTAACAATACAAAAATTAAAACGAATAAAGAAATAATAAATGGATATATATGTTCTTTAAGAGTATATCTAAATAGTAGTGACATGATATAATTTAGGTGTAATTGTAAATTTGTTTTTAGAATTCATCCGAAGTTTAATACTTCATATTTTTATTTCAACTCAACAACAGTAATGCCAGCACCACCTGAATCAGGATGAGCAAATTGAAAATCACTTACAAAGGATTGAGTATTTAAATATTCTTGAACTGCTGTTTGCATTGCTCCTGTTCCTTTTCCATGTAAAATGTTTACGGATTGTAACCCCGAAACAAGTGCACCATCCAAAAACTGAGTTAATTTTTCAATTCCATCTTCAACTCTTTTTCCTCTTAAATCCAATTGCATGCTTACGGGTTTTGAATATTCAATTGTAGCAACTTTCTCTGATTCAATTTCTTTTTCTTCCTGAATTATTGGAATAACTTGGTCTTGATTAATTCGAAGCCTTTTTCCGTTAAACTCAACTGTTATCTGTCCTTTACTATTTGGCTTTTGAATTATCACACCTTCAGCATCAAACAATGGAATTTCAATTTTTAATCCTTTTTCTAATTTTATTGATTGAGATAATTTTCTTTTTTTCTTTTTATGTTTTTGCGATGGAACTGAAGTTTCTATTCTATTCTTTTTAGAAACATTTCTCCTTTTGGAAACGGTTCTCAACTTTTCATCTAATTTTTGGCGAGCTTTTTTAACGGTCTGTTCATCTGCATGTTGAGATTTTATTTGATGGATTAATTTTTCAGTATCTTTTCGTGTTTCTAAAATAAGTTGATGAACATCATCTAATGCATCTTGCTCAGCTGTATTATATTGCTGTTCTGCACTTTCTTCTAATCGATGTATCCGCTCCTCTGCTTCCTGAATATATTTTCGTTGAAAATTCATTCGAGATTTTATTTTATCAACTTCTCTTCGCTCTCGTTCTAATTCTGTTAATAAGAACTCAACTCTTAATGATTTATCTCCTAAAAGTTCTTTAGCACGATCAATTATTTTTTGGTTTACTTTCATCCGTTTTGCAATTTCTAAAGCAAAGCTTGAGCCTGGTTTACCCATTTTTATTTCATAAGTTGGCATTAATTTTTCTTGATCGAAAACCATTCGGCTATTCAAAATACCTTTTGTTTCCTGTGCCCATAATTTTAATCTACCTAAATGAGTGGTTGCCATTAACCATGAATTTTGCTTCAAAATATGTTCCATGGCCGACTGAGCTAATGATGCTCCTGCATCGGGGTCAGTACCTGTACCAAGTTCATCCATTAAAATCAATGAATTTGAATCACAATTTTTTATAATATGGGAAATTTCATTTAAATGAGCAGAATAAGTAGATAAATCATTTTCAATTGACTGTCTGTCACCAATATCTGTAAATATTTTTGAAAATAAAGGTAATACAACCTCTTTTGCGGGTAATGGAAATCCTGTTTGAGCCATTAATACGAATAACCCGAATGTTTTTAATACAACAGTTTTACCACCAGCATTTGGTCCTGTTATTAATACAAGTCTATTCTTTTGATCAATTACTAAATTTAATGGAATAATCTCTTTTTGCTGAATCAATAATGACGGATTCATTCCTTCGCGAATAATTAAATCATCATTTTTTTCACAAAATGTAGGAAAAATACAATTTAGTTTATTTCCGATTTGGGCAATACAGCTATAAACATCAATATTAACCAACGCTTCATAGCCTCTTAGAATAGAATCTAAATCACTTCTAAATGTATCCGTTATTGCGAGTAAAATTTTGAATATTTCAGCTTTTTTTGAAGATTCCAAACCAATTAAATCATTTCTTAATTCTACCACTTCAATTGGCTCAATATATGCAACTTGGCCTGTTGATGACTGCCCAAAAGTAATTCCTGCAATTTTTCGTTTATGGCTTACTTTTAGAGGTAATACTTTCCGTTCGTCTAACAACTGAATGTTTTCGCCATGTAACCAATCATTCTTTTTTGCCTTTATAAACAGGCTATTCATTTTTTTATCTATAGATGATTCAGTATGTCGAATTGCTTTATAAATTTTATTTAATTGTGGGCTTGCATTAGGAGAAACTTGCCATGTCTCATCAAAAATTTTCTTTATTCTATTTTGACCAGAAGGATTGATATAAAGTGATGATGATTCACTTTGAAGGGCAGAAAGTTGTTCTTTCTTTAAATAAGTTTGAAGATTATAAGAAATATCTAATATCATAAATAAATCCCTAAACATTAATTCATTTAAAGGATTATTTACGATTTGAAGTGTTAAAAATATTTCATTAATATCGGGGAAAATTTCAATTGGAATAGACTCTCCTCTTTGAAGCGAAGAGAGTAAGCAATCTGCTTTCTTTTGTCTCACTAAAATATCTGATTTATTAGAGTTTGCAGTTAGTCCAAGAACTTTTTCTTTAGTTTTAATTGAATGTGAGAATTTTGCACACTCAGTTAAAATTTGATTAAAATTTAAATCAGCGAGGACAGATGTAGAGAATTTCATTTATTAACTAACTTCTAGTTTTGTCCAATAATTTTTGGATATAGTTTTCGTCTGTTTTTTCTTTTAATTCTTGTTGATATTTATATATTAATTCTTCATTAGATAAAGTTTGAATTGTCCAATCCTTTAAATTTTCACAAATTCCAAATAATATAGATTCTGTTGATAATCTTTCTCGTAATTCTGATGATTGGGGAAATGCTTCCAATGTGAAAATAATTAAATTTGTAATAAACAGTCCTTTTAATGCACCTAATAAAACGCCTAATAAACGGTTCAACCATCCTAGAAGTATAAAACTAAATAATTGATGAATCATTTTTGCGATCATTTGAACCAGCAATGCGACAAGAAGAAATATTGCAATATATGCAACTACATTCCGAATGGACGGATTATTGATATATGGAATTAAATATTCATTTGCCCGTAAATGGAACATATTTGCACAAATATATCCTGCAATTATACTTGTAATTTGAGCAAGTTGTAAAATAAACCCCGTTTTATATCCTCTATAAATAAAATATATCCAAATCAATGCAATAAAAATATCTATCGGATTTATATTCATCCTAGTAATACTTCTTTAACTAAATTAGAAGCAAGTTTACCATCACCTTTACCTGCAATTCTTGGCATTAATAAAGGCATAACACTTTTCATATCTGCCATTGAAGTTGCACCACATTCATCAATAACTTCTTTAACAATTATTCTTAATTCTTCTTTAGATAATTGTGTTGGTAAATATTTTTTTATAATGTCTAATTCAAGTTGTTCTTTTTCTGCTAAATCTGTTCTGTTCCCATTTATATATTGTTCAATTGAGTCTTTTATTTTTTTAGCCATCCCTTGAATTAATTTTATAATTTCATCATTAGATAAAGTTTTCCCTGAATCAATTTGCTTTGCTTTTATAGTTGAAATCATATTTCGTAAAGTTAATAAACGATCTTTTTCTTTATTTTTCATAGCGTCTTTCATATCCGCCATTAATTTTGATAGCATATTCTTGCCCATCCTTTTAAATTTTATATAAATACAGAGAATTAATTTTACATCTAATTAACATAAATATCTTATAAATTCTATGCGTTGGAAACATTCAATTTTTATATAATTAAAAATAACAATTAAGAAACGGAAAATGAGTAAACCTAAATTACCAAATAAATCTGATTTTAACTTTTTCATAGAATTAAATACACGATGGGCAGACATGGATTGTATTGGACATGTCAATAATGCGACTTTTTTAACTTATGTAGAATCAGCACGAATTAAATTAATTGAAAAACTAGGATTTTTAAATGTACCTATTATAATGGCTTCTATTAAAATAGATTATTTAAACCAATTATCCTACCCATCAACAATGGAGATTGGTCAAAAAATATCACGAATTGGGAATTCAAGTTTTGATATTTTAACAGGAATATTTAAAAAAGATGAGGATAAACTTATTACGCTTTCAACTACCACACTTGTATGTTTTGATTATAAAACTCAAAAATCTATTCCTGTACCAAATGAAATTAGAAATAATACATTATAAAATAAATTTCAAATGGTAAACATAAGTTTTAATATAATAAATCATTCAATGGATTGATATACCTTTCCTTCCAAACAGGATTGAATATCAAAAATTAAACTAATTGAATTTAGTGATAAATTAACATTACCCAAATTCATTCGATAGGTATCATCGATTGCTTCTAAAATTGAATGGAAATCTGCATTTTTATTATCATCAATAACTTCAATATATTTTTCTTTTAAATGGGAAAAAACAATATGTAAGGAATCTTTATCTTGTTTTAATAAAATTATATCCCGAACTAATTGAATTTGTAATTGAAAAAAATTATCAAATAATTCTTTATTTCCTATTCGATTTAAATCTTGCAATCTATTTTGAAATTGCTGAATAAATACAGGGTCATCATTAAAAAATGATTCAAAAATTATTTTAATATCTTTAGGAATGGAATCATAATGATTATTTAAATTCATTGCTAAACTAATATTGCCTTGGCACATTTTTGAAATAATTCGACATCTTTTAGATTCAAGGCCTCTATTAATTAAAATTGTTTCAATTTGCCTATCCGTTGGAGATGAAAAATAAAAACTTTGTGACCTTGATTTAATTGTATCTAATAATTGATTAGGTGAAGATGTTACCAACATAAATAGTGTTTTTTCAGGGGGTTCTTCTAATATTTTAAGTAATGCATTTGCAGATGCCTGTGTTCCTGTACAAAGTTTTTCTGCTTCAAAAATCATTACAATTCGCCAACCACTCTCAATTGATGACATATATAAATCTTTTCGTAATTCTCTCACAATTGCAATGGGTATTGTAGATGCCTTTAAACCGATTTTATAATATGGGTCTTTCCCTTTTTCTTCTAATGCCTGTTGATATGTTTTTAATTGTGTAGATGACAATGAATGAATACTACCTGCTTCAATACTCGTAGATTTGCTTGACGCTGGCATTGGTGAAATTAATTTCACATTCCCATGTTGAAATGATTTAATTCGTAAACACTGAGAACATTCACCACACGCCCGGTTATTTACAATATTTTTACAATTCAATAATGCGGAAAACTCAATTGCATGTGCTTCTTTACCAACGCCATTTGCACCATGAAAAATTAATGCATGTGGTAATCGGTTTTGCTTCCATGCATTTGTTAATATTGAAAATATTTTTTCATTTAAAATTAAATCTTCGTAAATCATTTCAACCAATCTTCTGGATTTAATTGTTTAGAATTCCCCCAAACTTCAAAATGCAAGGATGAATCCATTTCAATTTGTTCTGCAATAATTGCTAATTTCATTGATTCATCCACATATTCATTTTCAGTTACTGCAATATTTTTTAAATTACCATAAACAGAATAATAATTCCCACCATGGTCAATAATTATTATGTTACCATATCCTCTTAAAAATGTGATTGTCGTAATTAAACCATCTAATACGGGATAAATAGTTGTGCCACCTTCTGCTTTAATATCGATACCTGGATTTTCAGACCATGTTTTTGTTTTCTCATTATAATTTGGTCCAAATTTTGAAATTATTTTACCACTGACAGGCCAATCTAATTTTCCTTTCATAGATGCGAAATATTTCTCGCCTAATTGAGATTTATTTTTTCGCCGTTTATCTAATTCTTTTTCACGCTGTTTTGCTTTTTCTTTATCAGAAATTAATATTTGAATTATTTTTTCTACTTTTTCAGCTAATTGCTTTTGTTGGTCTAATTTATCCGTTAAGTTTTTGGTATCTTCCTTTATTTTTTTAAGATATTTACTTCTTAATTTCTTATCATCTGCTAAATTATTAATTTCGTTCTCTTTCTCATTCCTGATATTTTTTTTCCGAGAAAGATTTTCATTCATTTCTTCTTTTTGGGTTTCAAGATTATAAATTATGGTATCAATTTGAGTTGAAATATTTTGTTGATGTCGAGTAATAACATCTAAATATTTTCGTTTATAATAAAATGAATTTAAATCCAGAGTTGTTAATAAATCTTCAATGGGTTTTGTTCTTCCATGTTTATACAAATATTGAACTTGATGAGTTAAATTTTCTCTCAGTGTATATAATTCGCCTCTATTTATTTTAATATTTTCTGTTGCGTCTATAATTCTTGCAGATAAAATATATTCTTCATTATTTAAAGACCTAATTAGTTTTTCAGTTAATCTAATTTTTGAATCTAATTGACGAAGCATATCTTTAATATCTTCAGCTTCATTTTTGCGAGAGGAAATCCTTTTTTCTATATCTTCAATTTGTTGTCTTAGTTTATTTAATTCTTGGCTTTGATTATCAATACTACTTTGTATCTCTGTTGTAGATTTTTGCTCTGAAAAAAGTAATGAAACACAGATAACAAAAAGAATAAAAAATTGATGAACGATACTATTCAATAATATAATTTTTATAAATATGTTTATTTTCTGGATCTAAGTATTGAAATTCTCTCAATTCATCATTTAATTTAAATGTTGAAAAGTTTTTTGCAATTTCATCTGCATAGGCTTTGAAGAAATTTTGTATATATTTAAATTCCATTTCATAATCAGGAATTTCCATTGAGATATTATAAAAATCAGTTAGGGCATTTAATTGCTTTTCATATACTCCATCTTCCATATAAATTTCATCGAGTGATTTAAAGAATGTAAATTTTGAATTTCGGAATTCTTTAAATAAAATTACATCTTCAATGTATTGTTTTCGCCCTTCCCAGCCATCACTTAAATTTGCATCTTGCCCCATATTTGCAATATCGTCTGAGAGCATAAAATATATTTCACCTCCATACTGACTCCAAATATCCATCTCACTACCAATAAATAATAATCCATAAAAATCTAAAATTGAACGCAAACTTTGAAAATCAGTAGAATATGATAAATTAACTCCTAAAGAATAATTAAACTTTACCGATCGAGCAAAGTAAGTCTGATCTATATAATTTGTAAATAAAATTTGAGTTGTTATGACTCTTTCATTGCCATTTAGAGGAACATTTTCGGGTATAATTTTAATAAGCAATTCTAAATCTAAATCTTCCACATCTGAGTTATAAACTACATTTTCATAATAGGATTTTATATCTTCGGGAAGCGATTTCAAAAACTGTTTTTCAGAATCTCTTATTTGTGTTAAATCCATTTCTACTTCTACTAAACCAAATTGAGAGAGCAAAGTAGAAAATAAAATGAGCAGTATTAAATTTATTTTTAATTTATTCATAGGTAAATTTTACGAAGATTTAGAGTGTAATAAAAAGAAAAAGGGGCCAGATTTTCTGACCCCATTACTTTGCAAGGAGGAGAAAAAGAATAAATACTTATCCCATGCATCAAAGTTATTCGTTTTTCCACATTCCAACCTAAAATTGTGTTGTAAGAATTCGTAAAGATAATATTATAAATTGTAAACATAAATTGCATAAATTGATGAATAAATTTACAGTATTTTTAGTTAACTAAATAACGGGTAAAAACCTCAAGGATACATTGAAAAGAAATATAAAATAATGATAGATTTTCAAACATTACTAAGATATCCAAAAAGATTAATTTCTATTTTACTGATAATGACCGTATTTTTTTCATTTGGAATTAATTGGTTGTACATCGATGATGATATGATGAAAATGCTCCCCGAGGAAATACCTTCTCGAGTATCATGGGAAGAAATTCAAGATGAATTTGGGAATGTTGATTTAATGTTTGTAACCGTTGGAATTGAAAATAAATCAATATTCACACAAAAATCATTAGAAATCATTTGGGATATTACAGAAGCATTAAGCAAAATTGAAACAGTTGATGAAGTGATGTCTATCTCAACATTACAAAAAATTGAGAGTTCTGATGGATTTATGGATGTTTCTGATTTGCAATCAGATCGGTCAATTACTGATAATGAATTGAAATCAATTCAACAATACATAAATAAAAATCCAAAAATATTAAACCAATTTTTTGATAGTAATTTCTTTTATACCAATATAATTATTCGTCCCATTGTAAATGTTAATAACAATGAGCTCGTCAATGCAATTTTACCAATTACGCAACCATTTTCATCTCAATTAGAAGTACATTATTCAGGACAACCATATTTAACAGGATATGTCCCTGAATTAATTCAAATGGATGTATCTATTTTAATGCGGATTGGAATTGGAATTATGATATTGATTCTCCTCGCAAATTTAAAATCATTTAAAGCTGTCGGTATGGTTTTATCTGTTATTTTACTTTCATTAATTGCTATGATGGGATTTATGGGTTGGATGTTAAAATTGACAGGTTCAAATATATTTTACTTCACAATGGTTAATTCGTCAATGCCAATTATTCTTTTAACAATTGCAAACTCAGATGGAGTCCATGTAATTGCAAAATTCTTTAAAGAGTTTAGAAATAGAAAAGAAAAAAGGCAGGCATTGGAAGAAACAGTAAAACAATTAAATCTACCCATATTTTTAACCAGTTTTACAACAATTATTGCTTTCCTTACACTGATCAGTGCACCAATCAATCCACTTATTGGTTATGGAATTACACTTGGCTTTGGTATTTTTTGGGCATGGATTTTATCTACATTATTTTTACCTGCTATTATTTATTTATCGCATTGGGACATTCATTCAAAAAGTATATCTGAAGAAAGTTTTATTGAGAAATTTGTTCATTTTCTAAATAAAATAATATTCAATTCACCTAAATTAATTTTAACCTTTTGCTTAATTGTTGGAATTTCAGCAGGATATTTTTCTAATAAAGTAAAGGTAGATGTTGATTTTAAAAGTTTCTTTGGTAAAGGAACTATTATCCGTGATGGTATGGACTTTATGGATGAAAAGATGGGTGGATATTTAAATATGGTGGTTAAAATTGAAGATGATATAAAATCACCTGAAATATTACAAGGCATTGAATCACTTCAAACTGAAATTGAAAAAAGTGATGACATTAGTTTAAGTTTTTCTATTGCTGATGTGGTAAAGCAAATGCACCGTTCAATTGAAGATGATAATCCTAAATTTGAAACTATTCCTGGTTCAGTTGATAAAGTGAATAATCTTTTTTTTGTGTATTCTATGTCTGGTGACGATGATGATTTTTCGACAATTGTAAATGAAGATTACTCAGAAGGATTAATCAATGTAAGATTAAAATCAGTAAGTACTGAAGTCGCAAATGACATTGTAAAAAATACGGAAATAAAAATTTCACAGTTATTTAATGAATCTTCAAAAATTACAATTACTGGTATTTTAGTCGTCATTAGGGATATGGCTATTTTATTAGTAAAATCATCTTTCCTAAATATTTTTAGTGCAATAATATTTATATTTTTTATTTCATGGTATTTTTTTAGATCTGCAATTTGGGGATTTTTAGCAGTTCTTCCATTAAGTTTTGCTGTATTATTGAATTATGGGGTAATGGGATTTTTAGATATTAAACTTAGTCATGTTACTGCGATTTTATCTTCAATCATAATTGGAGTTGGTGTTGATTTTGCAATTCATTTTATTGCTCAATATAGAGAACAAATGAAAAAAGGTGATTTGAAAAATATTTCTCAAAATGTAATTACAGATGTTGGATTCCCAATATTTTTAGATGCTGGTTCGAATATGGCATTTATCGCACTTATATTTTCAGCATTTGCACCGGTAAAATACATTGGAATTTTAATGTTTTTTGCAATGGTTTCATGCTCTCTCTCCACTATATTAATCTTAGGCCCAGTAACATATTTTTTAAAAAATATATTAACAGAAAAAAATTAGGAAGTTTATAATGAAGACAATAATTCTAATATTCATATCATTTTTATTTAGCCAAACGGGATTAGAAATTGCCACATTAATGAATAATAATTCTAAACCTTTGGATGTAAAATCAGATATAACTCTGAATCTCAAAAAAAAGAAATTAAAATCTCTCTCATTTAGATCAATTATGAAAGATAATGGTAAAAAACAAATTATGTGGTTTACATCTCCGCCAGCAGATAAAGGAATT
Organism: Fidelibacterota bacterium; assembly: GCA_014381925.1. Taxonomy (GTDB): domain Bacteria; phylum Fidelibacterota; class Marinisomatia; order SCGC-AAA003-L08. Next base: position 19,040 of record JACNKR010000029.1, read on the forward strand.
GCATTTTTAAAGATAGAAAAAAATGGAAAAGCTGACGATATGAGAATGTGGCTACCCGCTTTTAAAAAAATTAGGCGGATTTCATCTAAGAAAAAAGGAGACTCTTTTATGGGATCTGATTTAAGTTATGAGGATTTATACACTCGTGAAATCAATGATTACACATTTAAATTATTGCATGAAGAAAAATTGAATGATGAATTATGCTATATCTTAGAATCAATTCCAAATAAGGATTTAAAAAGTGATTACAGCAAACATATTTCATGGATTAGCAAAGAAAAACTCATTCCATTAAAAGAAGAGTCGTTTAATAAAAAAGGGGTTTTACAAAAGAAAAAGACGTTCAGCTATAAACAAATATTAAACTATTGGGTAGCTGAAAAAATAGTTGTCATAAATGTAGAGACTGAACATTCAACAATTGTTATGATGGAAAATATTGAAATAAACTCAAATGTACAAGACAACATTTTTCACCAAAAAAACTTAAAAAGATTACCATTTTAAATTTGGACTTAAATTGAAAAAAACAATCATTACATTATTATTTTTAAACCTATTTTTAAATGCTTCATTATTAACACCACAAAATGGAGAATTAATATTTAAAACGCATGTTCTCTTCGAATGGGAACAAATACAATATGCAAATTCATATCAAATTCAAATTTGTACTGATAGTGAGTTTAATAATTGTTTTACTGATGAAACCACAACTTCGTTAATCTATATTGAAAAACAAAATATTGAATGGAATAGTAATTATTATTGGCGAGTTCGTCCTGAGTTTTCAAATTTATCAACAGGCGATTGGCTTGATAGTTTTTCGTTTCAAACAGGAGAAAAGCTTGGTACAGCTTATTCAATTGAACATGATATTGATGAAACTCAAAATGGGTTAACTGCATTCGGATCATTTTTTGATTATTATTCCGCAGTTATAGATGCTTCAGGAAAAGAAATTTGGAATAGTGGAAATACAGATTTTGTATTTTATTCATCTAATAAATTTGGGCAATTATTTGGAAGTTTAAATAGGCCAGAATTAGAGCATAATCTTCCAGGGGTAGAATTACAATTCACAAATGAAATAATTTGGCAAGAACCCAATGACCATTTTTTACACCATGAATTTACTCAATTACCAAATGGGAATTATATGGGAGTTGTGGAAACTTCTCAAATTGGACCCATTCCATTCGATGGATGTTATTGTTCTTGGACACCTCTTTTTCAAGCAATTGGATACCATGCAGACGGAATTACTCCTGAATTTAATTGGGTGGGGGATCGGATTGTAGAATGGGACGCCCAAACAGGAGAAGAAGTATGGAGTTGGTCTGTATTTGATAATTATAATATGGGAGATTATGATGCAATTGGTGGTACTTGGATAGAAGCATATTCTGCTCAACGGTATGATTGGACTCATGTAAATGCATTTGTATTCAATGAATCTGAAAATGCAATTTATATTAGCTCTAGGCATTTATCTCGAATAACGAAAATTTCATATCCTGATGGGAATATCGTGTGGAATATGGGAATTGAGCATGGAAGTGGTGATATAGATTTTGGTGAAGATTTACATTTTTCATTTCAGCATAGTTTACAAATTTTACCCAATGGAAATATTACAACTCTCGATAATGGAAATTTGAGTCAATTTTTATTAGGCACTGAATATCCAACAACTCGAGCACTTGAAATTGAAATAGTAAATAATGCTGATGCACAAATTATTTGGGAATATACACTTCCTCAAGACTTATTTGGTTTTGCGTCTGGAAATGTACAAAAGCTTGAAAATGAAAATTATTTGTTAACGACGGTTGGAAGTGGTGGAACAACATTAGAAATAAATCAACTAAATGAAATTGTTTGGGAAGGTAAATATAATTTAACTCTACCAGCTGGCGCTGTATATCGGGCACAGCGAATCCCCGGATTACATCCAGGTCATTTTTCATTTATGCTTCCCCAATCTACTGATTTTGAAAATAATGTCATTGAATTAAATAGTGTAAATAATTCTATAGAATTAACAATAATTAATGAATCTGAATATGATGAAAAATATTTATTTCAATTTCAAGGTGATGGATATTGGTATGAAAATCAATCATTCGAATTTGAATTAAATCCAGGTGAAACAAGGATAATTCAACTACAAGGTGATGTAGAATTAGATTCAGAAGAACACGCAATTATTGCTACAATCTCACCATTTCATTTTCCAAATCTTTCAAAAGAGCAGTCAATCAATTTAATCTATTCCGAATTAAATAATAATAATTTTATACCAGAATATATCTCATTAAATACATATCCTAATCCATTTAATGGAAGTATTTCAATTAATTATTTTGTAAAAAACCCAAGTATAATAAATGGTGAAATAAGGAATATTAATGGTAAATTAATTGCAACACTAAATTTAGGCTTTCAACAAATTGGCCAATTTCAATTTAATTGGGATGCATCTCATATTCCATCAGGTATATATATATTATCTATTGGAAGTAATGAAAGTAAACACACGAAAAAAATAACTTTATTAAAATAGGAAATTATGAACATTAAAACCTTTATTTTAGCAATTACAATACTTAACTTTACTTTTTCACAGTGTGAACCAGAATATTCATATTTTGATGAGCTCCCTTATTCTGTTAGTATTTTATCGGGAGATTCTTGTTTTTATAATCAAGATTTGAATGTTATAAATGAAGTTATTTTATTAAATGAATTAACTTACGATTTTCCATTGGAAGTTGGTACTCAATTATGGTTTGACGGGCGATTAAGAAGCTGGGTTGCAGGAAACTACTTTGGTGGAGTAAATGCGCCACTAGATACATTACCTCAAAATTTTGGTGATTTAAATGATTTACGAATACTTTATTTAGAAAAAAATAATATTCATTATATGCCAGAATCTTTTGGGAATTTGACAAATTTAATTTCATTTTTTATTTCTGATAATGGATTGACAAATATTATTGATAATATTGGAGATTTAACTCAATTATATTTTCTTGATTTAGGGTATAATCAAATATCAGTATTACCAAACTCAATTGTAACCTTAGAAAATCTTAATACACTTTATTTATTTAATAATTTAATTGAAACCATTCCAGAAGGATTTTGTGATTTAAATTTAGATTGGGATGGTTATGATCCATTTGGTACACCTTACTTCGCTATTGGTGGAAATCGACTGTGTGAAGATGTTCCAGATTGTGTTATAAATAGTGCTAATTTTGAAATTAGTTTAGAACCTGCTTACTATCTTTTCCCAATTAATATGCCACAAGATTGTGCAGAAGAGAATACTTCTCATTTAGTTGTAAACAATTTCACCATTGAAAAAGCATTTCCAAATCCATTTAATCCGTCAATTACAATTCCGTATTTTTCACACATTTCTCAGAATTTATCAATTAATATAATAAATTTAAAAGGGGAATTAATAGACAGTATTATTGAACAAAAATTAATTAATATAGGCTACCATGAGGTAGTTTGGAATGCAAACAACATATCTTCAGGGATATATTTTATTAACTATGAAACACAAAATAGTATTCAAACTCAAAAAATAATTTTAGAAAAATAAATTAAAAAGTAAAAAGTAGGGCGGCAGCAGAAAGTCCTGCACCCGTACCAATTAAGAGAATTCGATCACCTCTTTTAATTTTTCCATTTTTAAATGATATTGCTAAGGCTAAAGGCAAAGAGGCAGCAACACAATTACCTGTTTCAGCAATTATATCCACAACTTTATTTTTAGGGAAACCTCCATATTTCACATAAGCCTGAACAGCTGAGCCTGATGCTTGATGAGGTATAATTAAATCAATATCTTCTTTTTTTAAATTATTTTCTTCGAGGATTATATTAATTAAACTATATACTTTTTTTCGCGCCATTCGATATACTTTGGGTCCATCCATATGAAATAAATTATCGTCCAATGTTATGTGTTTATCCTGTGGATGTAAATGAGTACCTCCGCCTCTAACTTCTGTTAAATTTGCTCCTTCTGGCCAAGTTTTCATCCACCAATAATCAATACTACTTTTTTTATTTTTATCCAATTCAACAATGACAGAAGCAGACGCATCACCCAATAAACTTGCACTTTCAGGTTCATTGAAATTTCTACCCTTTGTCCCTCGTTCAGTTGATACAATTAAAATCTGTTTATAAATTCCGCTATTTAGTAATGCACTTGCATTAATTAATGCGGTTAAAAAAGATAAGCAAGTTGCATGTATTGAAAATGATGGAATACCTGTCCATCCCAATTGTTTTTGAATGAAAACAGAGGTGTCAGGTAACACTTGTTTCCCCACAGCACTGGCATTAATTATTAAATCAGGTTTTTCAAATTCTCCCATAGATTGAATTGATTTAGCTCCCATTTCATCAACATCGATCTTTGAAATATGTCTATTTTTTACACCCGTACGAGAAATAATCCATTTTTCGGATCTATTGATTTTTTCCGATAATTCTAAAGCAGATTCAATTTTCTCTGGCAGATAATACCCTAAATGCGTAATTTTTATATTCATATTTTTCTTAATAAAAAAAGTCCTCTAAAAAGTGATTACTCTCAAGAGGACTTTGATTCGGTTTAAATGTGGTTTTAATTATTTAAAATAAAATTAACAATCATTACTATATCCGTAACATTCACAAGTGTATCTTCATTCATATCGGCTGATATTAATTGGTCAGATGATGGTGTTGATACACCTAAAATAAAATTAATTACTTGAATTACATCTAATACATTAATAATATTATCAAAATTAACATCACCTAACAGAATATAATTTCCACCTAAATTTGTTAAATCATATTTTGTACATCTTGCAATCATTGCATTATTCCCTGAGTAAGTATATTGCCAAACGACATTCCCTTCAGGACTTACTTCAATTACAAATGCATCATCAGCTTCGGTAATAAGTGTATTTCCATTTGGTAGTCGAAATGCACCACCTTGTACTCCTGATTGAACACCATTTTGAGCATGATACCATTCTACTGAAATGGGACCAAATGGTTCTCCATCTTCAATATCATAAGTACCATTATCATTTAGAGGAGGGACAAATTCCATTGCAGCAGAGGTATTATTTGTATATCCATTATTAAAGAGAATTAAATTTCCTGCACCTGGAAAACCAGAATTAACCCAGTTTACCCCATGTTGCGATTCTAAAACCTGATTTGAATTCGTTCCTCTTCCATAATTTTGAGGGTTACCCCAACGATATAAAATATCACCACCCATTCCAGAATTACCTCCTGTATGTGTTGAGGCTTGTTCTGTAGTAGTACTATGATCAATTATAAATATTTCATCTTGATGTCGTGATGAAAATACAATTTGGTCTAATTCTGCATTATACGCTATTGCATTAATATGCATCCAATCTGCATTGGGTCCACCAGGGCCACCCATACTTCCAACATTTCCTTGATTAATATTGAATAGTTCAGGATGATCTGAAATATTTCCATAAGTCGCATTATATTCTTCACCAATATCTTGAACTAAGTGATCCCATAAATGCCATTCCCAAACTATTTCATCTTGAGTTGGATTATATTCTAAAATTGCTTCACTCCACATTTGGTTCAATGGATTGTCAATTGAAGTTCTACCCATGGCTTGAGCATCTGTCCAAGAAAAATTTTCCCAAGCAATAATGAGAATATTTCCATTCGGTAATGGTTCAACATCATGATGATGTTGATATGTTGCATCGGAAACAACAAAATTCCATAATACTTCACCGTTCCAAGATAATTGTGTGATTCCGCCCCCAACACCACCTGAAGTCATTGTAGGATTTGATACTCGGTATGGATAAACAATTGAGCTATCTGGCATTAAATATGGCATACTTGCTGCCCCATATGAAAAACTCCAACTATGGACAATGTTTTCATTATTATCCATTAGATATGTAATTCCATTTGTTCCACCACCACCCGCAGTTGGGGAAAATAATAACAGGCCATCATATACTTCTTGTGAAAATAGTTGCACTATTAATAATGCAAAAAATATTATTTTATTTTTAATCATTATATTCCTTAAAGTTAAATATTAATTATTACTGAGTTCCGATAATTATTAGTAAAAAAAGTTAACTATTTTAAAAAGATATTGTCTAAATCTCTTTAATTTAATTGTAATAGATTCTTACAGAAACAATTCATTTGAATTCATTTTTCAACCAAATTTAATAAAATTAAAATGCTTAAAATAAACACATCAAAAAGACTATGGGCAACTTATACCACAATTGGAAAAACTTTTGGCCAATGGTTTTCACCTCTTTTTACGGGACTATTTATTCCTGGGTTTAAATTAAAGGTTATTCTATATAATTATTTAGATAAATTATTTTTACCAAAAGTTGCGACTCGAAGATTAAAAACACCCATATTAATTGTGGGAAACCCCCGTTCAGGAACAACTTTTTTACAGCGATTTCTTGCGACGCATGTTGGTACTGGAAGTGAATTATGGGAATTAATTTTCTCTTCACTTATTTTACAAAAATTTGTTAAACCATTTTTACCATTATTAGAAAAATTTAGCCCCACAAAGCATCATTCAACGGAAGCACATAAAACAAGTTTATCCTCTGTTGAAACAGATGATGCTTCCATATTATTTAGATATAATGATGGTTTTTTCCTATATGGTTTTATTTTAGCATGGGCTGAAGAAGATTTATTTCCATGGTTTGACCCACAACAACGGAATATGGCAGAGAGAGATTTTGATTGGTTAAGCAGAATGTGGTCAAAAAAATTATATAAATCAAAAAAAGATTATTACTTTGGAAAACTATTTTCTGTGAGTGCGAATATGCCATCATTTCAACGCTATTTCCCAGATGGAAAAGTGCTATATATGGTCAGAGATCCACTTCAAGTTATACCGTCTGGATTAAGTTTAATTACAGGAGTTTTAGATAAGAAATTTGGATTTTGGAATTTACCAAAAGAAAAAAGGGAACGATATTTAAATCGAATGTACCTTGCATTAAAAGAATTACTCATTCGGTTCCACGCAGATTGGACGACTAATAAAATTGATAAAACAAAAGTTAAGATAGTTACATTTAATCGATTAATGAATGATTTTGATAATTTAATGTTTGAAATTTTAGAATTTCTTGAAATTGAAAAATCGACTGAATTAAATGAACTCATTTTAGAAACAGCAAAAACACAAAATGAATTTCAAAGTAATCATCAATATAATTTAGAAAAATTTGGGTTGAATGAAGCTCAAATCAAAATAGAATGTAAAGAAATTTATGATACTTTTTTAAATGGAAAATTCTAATTTGAATTATCATAAATTTATATTTTTTCTTTTCATTATATCAACTGTATTTTCTGTTCAAAAAATAAATTTACCACCTATAAATTATACCGATTGGGTAATTCTAAAATCTGATGATACTTGGGTTGGTTGGACTGAATTAGATGGATTTCCCATTTGTAAGGCAAAAAAAGTTATACCATACAATATTAAAACAGTGGCTCATGCAATTGAAGATAAACAAAACTATCCTCTTATTTTTGATCGGATTACTCAAGTAAATCTTTATGAAGAAGATATTATTCATATTTATTTAGATATGCCGTTTCCAATTTCAAGTAGAGATTATATCGTACAATATTTTTATTCAGAAATTAATGGAATAATCAGTTATAAATTTTTCTCCGTAGAACACCCGAATTCAGTTGACTACCCCAACGCTATAAGACTACCAAATGCCGGTGGAGAATGGATATTAAAGCCTCTAAATGATAAAACTACAGAAGTTGCCTATGTTTGGAATGGAGAGTTACTAGGAGATTTCCCTGATTGGGCATTAACACGAGCATGGGTAACCCAGGGTAGCGAAGTTTTAGATTGGTTGAATGAATTTTTAGAAAGGAAAAATAAATGAAATTAATTAAACAATTAACAATATTTATAATTTTTATCACTCCATTATTAATTGGACAGACACAATTTTCAGGGAATGCAAATTTTTCATACGCAAATAGAATTTCAAATGGTTCCATATTGAGATTACCATACCGAATGTTAGAATTGGAATATATACACGAAAGTGATAATATAATTTTCCATTCAGAATTTGCAATTGAATGGAACCGTAAAAAAGATACTCAATTTCTCACTGATAATAATCCACAGGATTTTATTTTAGATTTAAGAGAACTTTATTTAACATGGTATATTCCAATGGGTGAAATAAATTTAGGAAAACAAATACATAGTTGGGGATTTGTTGATGAGAATAGTCCGTTAGATAATTTGAATGCATTAGATTATTACTATTTATTTGATGGTGGTGCGTCAAGGAAATTAGGTAGTTATTCATTTTCAACACATTTATATTGGGAGGATATCTCATTAAACTTCGTCTATTCACCTTTCCATAATGCAAGCCGTTTACCGATTGTCGATGGAAAAGCTGATGAAGAATTTCCATTTGGTTTTCCAATGATTCCAACAGAATCAGGAATATTAAAAAATAATTCACTTCCTGAAATGGGTTGGAAATTAGAATTTCCATTTATGAGTTCAAATATCGCAATCACAAAATTTTATGGATATGATCGTATTTTTAATTTTTCAGGAATTAATGTGTTTACAAATGATTGGCAAAGTTTCCATTATACCGATTTTGTATTTGGATATAGAAAAACAGAAGTAACTGGATTAAGCGGGCAATATTTTATTGGAGATTTAAGTTTAAGAGCTGATTTAGGAATTTTTAATACTAAGGACATAAACCATGAAGTTATTCGTGAATCTCCACATCTTCCAGATACTTATAACCAAATTGCATATTTCGATAGTATTCCACAAACATATCCAATGGAAGAAAAAATAAAATATACTCAATTTAATATTCAAGCAGAATATGAATTGCCTTTTGATATTTCATTTTTAACCCAATATTTTAATTATAAAATTAACAATTATTTTTCAAATGGTCTTCCAATTGATCAAGATATTGATATTCCAAATTTTGAAATAGATATTGAACAATTAAATCCAGAGAATTTATTTGTTCCCGGAATGGGATCACCATTGGCTGTATTAACAAAAGAATCAATTTTATTAAATTTAAGCAAACAATTCTTAGATAATCAATTAAAGGTTAATATTGGTAGTTTATTGGATTTAACAAATAATCCAAATGGTGTTTATGATGAAAATGAAGAATTTTTTGATGAAAACGAAAATGAAAAATGGGATATAGACGAAGAATTTACAGATCAACCAAATGATGAATTTCAAGTGTATGGAAAATTATTAAATTTTGGTTTAGAATATGAAATTACATCCCATTTAGAAATTAACTTATTACTTACAAAAATTGTTGGCAGTGACTATTATCCTGATAATTCAAAATATCAATTTAATATGATGGAAGAATTTTCCAATTTTAGAATTGATCTAAAATATAGTTTTTAATTGGAAGCAGATTTAAAAGCAAAAAATAAAAATTAAAACCAAACCCAATAAGATGGATTCTTAAAACTAAAATCCACAAAATATTAGTGGATTATTTACTCTCATTTACCTCTTGCTAATATTGAAATCAATTAATTTAAATCTTGAATATCTGCATTTCCCAGAATTCAAGATTTATTTCTTAATTAATTAAGAAATATTAATCAATCATTAACTATCACCATAATAATATTGGTAATAATTATAATAATATCCTTTTCCATAGGAATTTGATTCATCCACATCATTCATAACTACACCAGAGAAATTTACACCCACTTGCTTCATTTGATCTAAAGCTCTATCCAATCCACCTTTTTCTGTTTGACCTGCACGGATTACCAAAATAAATTGGTCAGCAAATTTTGTTATTACAAATGAATCAGTAACGGCTAATAATGGAGGGGCGTCAATCAAAATAATATCAAAATCAATTTTTAATTTTTCCATTAATTTTTCCATTTGATTAGATGCTAAAATTTCTGATGGATTTGGAGGTACAATTCCACAGGTAATCAATGATAAATTATCAACTTCTGTTTCATTAATAATTTCACTAATATTATCTGAATTTCCACTCAAATATTTTGTAATTCCAGGGTCTCGTTCTAAATTGAAAATTTTATGAGTAACCGGTTTTCTTAAATCACAATCAATAAGAATAGTCTTTTTACCAAGATTTGCATAGGTTATAGCAAGGTTTACAATGGTTGTTGTTTTACCTTCTCCAGGGCCTGGAGAACTCACTAAAATTACATTACCCATATCTTGTTTTGTGTGAGAATACATTAAGCTTGTTCGCAAACTTCTATATGCTTCAGAAACAGGTGATTTAGGGTCTTCATGTGTAATTAATCGGCGTTGTAATTTCTCTACATTCCCCAATTTTTTCTGATATTTTCGTGTTTTTTTCTTTTTATCTGAATAACCTCTTCCGATAGATGGAATAAGTGCAAGTATTGATAAATTCCGTCGATCTATTTCATCAATTGACTTTATTGAATTATCCATATATTCAAGAGCAAAGGCAATACTCACTCCTAATCCTAATCCTAAAATCAATCCAATTATTAAATTTATTTTCTTTTTAGGTTTTATTCTTTCATTATTGGGAAATGCTTTATCAATTACTCTTACCTTACCAATTTGGGATGCTTCATTTATCCGAGCTTCTTCTAATTTTTGCCTCATAAGTGAATAAGTTTCTGCATGAATATTTAAATTTCGTTCCAATCGAGTATAGTCTAAAACTTTTTCAGGTAATTGACCTAATTGGTTCTCATATTCTAAAACTAATTTATTAAATTCAATAATTTTGGATTCATATCCAGCAGACACGGCGGTAATACTTATAACTGAATCCATTAATGCTTGACGGAAGCGAATAGGGTCCGCAACTGAAATTCCCTGAGAAATCAATTGTCGTGTTTCCTTTTCTAAATTCCCCTTTAAACGGTCAAGTTTTTCTCTTAATGTTTTTACAATATTATGGCCTTCACCTTGCTGAGCAATGGCAGATACAAGCTCTGTTTCTTTCATTGCCACTTCTCTTTTTAATGCAAATAGGCGGTCATTAATTGTATTTAATACTCGATCGGTTAACTTCATTTCTTCATCAGTTAATTGGCTTTTTATATATTTAATTCGTTCAATTAGAATATTTCGTTCAGCCCTTGATTTATATAATTGGGATTCAGCATTTATTAAATTTTCAAGTAAAAACGTTGAATTTTCATCAACTCCAAAAATTTTCTCATTTTGTTGGAATTGTTTTAATAAATTTTCCGTTTCGGTTAACTCAATTTCTTTTTTATCTAATTGTTCTAAAAGAAATGATTTCAAATGCGACATTTCGCCCTTCGCCCATTCTAAGTCAATAGACTGATAGACATCAATTACCGTATTTACTAATAATGAAGCTTCTACAGGATCAATACTTTTCATTGAAATACTTAAAACATCAGTATTCCTCGTATTTGAGATTACAAGTTCTTCCATAAATAATTTAGTAAATTCAGCAAACATTGAATCGCTAATTGATGAATTTAAGGTTATCTCATCTTCAATTTTATCAATTAATCCCAACGTTAATATATTTCGAATTACCTTATTAATCCCTTCAGGGGAATATGTTCGTGTCCCAAAGAAAAATAAATTATTCCGATGTTTTGAATTTATTAATTTTTTTATTGTTAATTCTGCAGTTGTTCTAGATTTTAGAATTTCTATTTCATTTTCAAGATAATTTTTACCAGATCCCATTCCCATGTCAAAAATATCTAATGCTGAAGATGAATCTTCTATTAAAATCACTCCTGTAGATTGATAAACAGGTTTTACCCAAAATGTATATAGAAATGTAAGAAAGAATATAATTATAGTTGCCCAAATAATCTTTCGTTGATGTCTTTTAAATATAAAGACTATATCTATTAATGATATTTCATCTTCTTCAAAATTTGAAAATTGTTGTGGATTATTATTTGAATTCATTAATTCGTTCTTAATATTGTGAGAAAGATATTTAATACTTGTAATGTTGAGTTAATTATACTTGAATTGGAAAATAAATATGAACCTAATGATTGTTCAATATAAATGGTATTATGCGGATATAAAATAAAGTCCATATTTTCGCCTGTTTCTAAGTAATTATAAAGGTTTAAATAAGTCACTTCATCATTATTGAACTGCCGTACATTTTTTAATTTTGCACCGGGTAATGGTCCACCTGCTAAAGCCAATAATGAAAGTATATTAATGCCTTCATAAACTAAATATGTACCAGGATTTTTTACATGGCCAATAATATTGACATACATTCTCACTATACCATCGTCTCCTGTTACATACGGCTCACTGCTAAACGATAATTGGTTTGAAACCTGTCCAGATCTGTTCACAAGATTTGATTGTGAAATCAGCATTGAAATAAATATAATTCCAATGATAAAAAATTTATTTTTCATTTTTATTTACGAATTTATTAAAATAATTAATTGTCCTTACTAAACCTGTATGTAAATCTATAATGGGTTCCCAATGAAGTATTGATTTTGCAATATCTATATTGGGCTTTCTTCGAACAGGATCTCCTTCAGGCAATGGTAAATATTCTGTTTTTGAATTATTATTAGTTAATTTACAAATCTCATCAGCTAAATATTTAATATTTACCTCTTGAGGATTACCTAAATTTACAGGATTAACCCTATTTGAATTAAACATCAATTTTACTAATCCATTTATCATATCTTCAATAAAACAAAATGATCTTGTTTGAGAGCCATCACCGTAAATTGTAATTGAATTTCCTTTAATTGCTTGAACAATAAAATTAGAAATTACTCGACCATCATCTATTGCCATATTAGGTCCGTAAGTATTAAAAATTCTTGCAACACGAATGTCTAAACCATATTGACGATGAAAATCATAGAATAAAGTTTCCCCTGCCCGTTTACCTTCATCGTAACACGCCCTAATTCCAATTGGGTTTACATTACCCCAATAAGACTCTTTTTGAGGATGCTCTAAAGGGTCGCCATATATTTCAGAAGTTGATGCCTGTAATATTCGCGCATTATATTTTTTAGCAAGTTCAAGAATATTTAATGTTCCTAATACATTTGTTCTAATTGTTTCTACTGGATTCATTTGATAATGAATTGGGCTTGCTGGGCAAGCCAAATTGAAAATAAAATCGACTTCTATATCAAATGGTATATTAATATTTTGTTTAATAAATGTAAATGATTTATTCTTTTTCAAATGCTGAATATTAATAATTGAACCTGTGAATAAATTGTCAATACAAAATACTTCATAACCCAAAGTTAATAATTTTTCACATAAATGTGAACCAATAAACCCTGCTCCACCTGTAACTAATACTTTCAAAAGCTAATAATCCATGTTAATTGTGGATAGTTAATAGTTAATTGTGGATAGTTGTTCGGTAATAGTTCAATCATTTCTTTAAATTTTTCATTGCCCTGATTAAAGCATTAAGCATTTTTCTAATTTTCATAATATTTTCTAATTCATCATCAATTACATTTACAAAGTTTAGTCTTTTTGCAATTATTAATTGAGTTTCAACTTCTGATGCTGAGCCTAATGCAATATATAAAAATTGAACAAATTCTTTATTTGTATTTCTATTTGCTCCTTCAGCAATATTAGAAGGAATTGATATTACAGCTTTTTTTAATTGAGAAGATAATCCGAAAACTTCTTCTTTTGGAAAATTATTAGCAATTTTATATATATTCTCAACAAAATCAATCGATATTTTCCAAACATTTAAATCTTTATAATCACTCATAATTACTCATTTTACTATAAACCATAAACCATCTACTATAAACTATAATCTAAATACAAGAATTAATAATTTTTGAAATCATTTCAATTTCATTGTCTAATAGATATGGATGCATTGGCAAACTTAAAATTCGATGACTGATATTCTCAGAAATTTTAAAACCTCCTTTTTTATAATTCAAGTTATCAAATGCCTTTTGTAAATGCAATGGATTTAAATAATAAATAGCAGAGGGAATATTATTTTCTTTTAATTTTTGTTGAATCACATCTCTTTGATTATTGTTCTCTAATAAAATTGAATATTGAGCCCATGCAGAACGATATCCTTCAGGTATAAATTGAAGTTTTATTGAATTATCAAGTAAATTTGAATATTTTTTCGCAATTTTATTTCTATTAATAATTTCATTTTCAAATAGTTTCATTTTCGAAATTAAAATAGTTGCTTGAATCGTATCTAATCGACCATTAATCCCAATTCTTATATTTTCGTACTTATTTACACCCTGACCATGAACTCGAATTGATTTTAATTTTTCAGCCATTTCATCATTATCAGTAAAAATCGCTCCGCCGTCACCATAACAACCCAGTGGTTTTGCAGGAAAAAATGATGTTGTTCCAAAATCTCCAAAACTACCAGCCATTTTGTTATTTATTTTGCCACCTAACCCCTGTGCTGAATCTTCAATTACCTTTAACTGAAATTGATTTGCAATTTTTTGAATTTCTTTATAATTTGAAGGTAATCCAAATAAATCTACTGGAATAATTGCTTTGGGATTAAGTTTTCCATTTTTAATTGTTTTTTGAATTTCATATTTGAGTTTTTTTGGACAAATATTAAATGTATCTTCTTCAATATCAACAAATACAGGCGTTGCACCTAAAAATTGAATGACCTCTGCCGTTGCAAAAAAAGTAAAAGGAGTTGTAAATACGGCATCTCCTTTCCCAATGTCTAATGCCATTAAACTCATTATTAATGCATCTGTCCCTGATGAACACGATATACAATGCTTTATTTTTACATAATCGGCCAAAATTGATTCAAGCTCAAAAACTTCTGGTCCCATAATATATTGACCATGTTTTAATACTTCTTGAATTCGATTTGTAATATCAGTTTCTAATAATTGATATTGTTTTTTTAAATTAATAAAATCCAATTTAATTCCTATTTTTTTTATAGACATTGTACATAGAAGTCAATATTGTTTTTAAGTCTGAAAATTGTGGTTTCCATCCAATCTTTTCAAATGCTAAATTTGAATCTGAGTATAATAAATCTGGGTCTCCTAATCGTCTATCAGTAAATTTATAATTCACTTTTTCACCCAAAAATGATTCACACCCATTAACAACTTCCAAAACTGAATATTTTTCTCCCGTTGCTAAATTTAAAAGAAAATTTTCATTATTATTAATTAGCTTTCGATAAGATAAATAATGTGCTGTTGCTAAATCTGAAACATGAATGTAATCTCTCTCACAAGTTCCATCCATTGTATTATAATCATTACCAAAAATATTCAAATGACTTCGCTCGCCCATAATTACTTCCATAACAATAGGTAATAAATTTTGCGGTTCCTTTTCTAAACCAATAATTTTCCCATTCACATCATACCCTGCAGCATTGAAGTATCTCAGTATTGAATAGTGAATACCTTTTAATTTGGCATACCATTGAATATAGTCTTCAATTGATTTTTTTGTAAATCCATAATAATTTACTGGGTTTAGCGGATGTAATTCATTAATTGGTAAATACTGTGGTACTCCATAAACGGCTGCCGTTGACGAAAAAATTATATTCTTAACATTATGTTTCACCATCATATTTAGAACATTGATTGACCCAATAATATTTGCTTCACTATATTTCATGGGATTAATCATTGATTCTCCTGCTGCTTTTAATGCAGAAAGATGAATTACTGTTGTTGGTTTAACTTTGTTAAATACATCATCTATTTCTGATAAGTTTAAAATAGATCCCTTAATAAATTCTGCACGATTATCTATATTGCTTTTATGTCCTGTTGATAAATTATCAAAGACAACAACATCATAATTATGATTACAAAATTCTAATGTAACATGGGAACCAATATACCCTGCGCCTCCAATAATTAGAATTTTCTTTGGATTCATAAATACTTATCTACTAAATAATTTTTTAATAAATGATTTTGGCTCTTCTTCTAAAACTTCCCACGGAATAATATTTTCACCATCTAATAATTTTTGAGGATTATCATAGACTAATTTTTCCGTTAAATCACCAATTAATTTTTCACATATATTTACTGCTGACTCTAAACAAAAATTTCGTTTTCCATCATTATGAGAATCAGAACCCATAAAATGAACCATATTTCGTTTTAATAATTTAATTACTGTATTTTTACAATTTGTACCAAAGTGCCCAATTAAACTGCCTGCATCAATTTGCATTAAACAACCTGAATGAATTAATTTTTCAATAATATTAATATCATCTTGAATCGGTTTATATCGCTCTGGATGTGCTATTATTGGAGTTGTGCCAGACATAACTAATTTATATAATTCTTCATCATAGTTTGGAGGTAATTGATGTGTTTGAAATTCAATTAACATATATTTACCATGCCCAAATACAGTTAAGGGGTCTCTTCTAATTTCTAATAAATTAGGTAAATAAAAAACCTCAGCACCAGAGTGTAAATTAATTTTTTCTCCAATCTGTTTTTGAACTTTCTGTAAAGAATCATTCACAATTTTTAAATTAATTTCGATTCCATCCATTTTAGGATGTTGATAATGAACGGTACAAATGACATCTGTGATGCCTTGGCTTATTGCATGATTTAACATTGAAATTGTTTGTTCCATGGTTTTAGAGCCATCATCTAATCCTGGTAATACATGATTGTGAAAATCAATCATTAGTTAGACCGACCAACGCCAATATATTTAATTCCATTATCTTTTAAATATTGGGGATTATACTGATTACGACCATCAAAAATTAATGGAGTTTTAAGTATGGATTTAATTTTAATAAAATCAGGTTGACGAAATTGTCTCCATTCTGTTATTAAAATCATTGCATCGGCATCATTAAGTGAATCATATTCAGAATCACAAAATTTAATTTGGGATAACTCATTTTCTGAAAATTCTTTTTTGGCAGATTTCATCGCAACAGGGTCAAACACTTGAACTTTCCCGCCATTTTTTAATATTGATTTAATAGTCATAATAGATGGTGCCTCACGAATATCATCTGTACCTGGTTTAAATGATAGTCCCCAAATTGAAAATATTTTATGAGATAAATCTTTTCCAAATTCTTGAACTACTTTATTAAATAAAATTTCTTTTTGTAATAAATTTCTATCTTCAACTGCATTTAAAACAAGAGGAGTAAAATTATTCTCATTTGAAGTTTGAATTAATGCTTTAACATCTTTCGGAAAACATGATCCTCCATACCCACAGCCGGGATATATGAATGAGAACCCAATTCGTTTATCTGAACCAATCCCATATCTAACATTTTCTACATCTACACCTGTTAAATCACATATTTGTGAGATTTCATTCATAAACGAAATTTTGGTTGCTAGCATCGCATTTGCCGCATATTTCGTCATTTCGGCATCTCTTCTTGCCATATAAATTAGCTTTGATTTACGAATAGAAAACGGTGAATATAATTGAGTCATTATATCTTTCGCTTTTTCTGAATTAGAACCAATAATTATTCGATCTGGGAAATTAAAATCTTTAATTGCATCGCCCTCTTTTAAAAACTCTGGATTACTCACCACATCAAACGTTATTGATAATTGACGATCTATTAATTCTTTTTGAATTATTTCTTCTACTTTATCTCCAGTTGTAACAGGAACAGTTGATTTATTTACAATTACACAATAAGATGATATTTTTTGACCAATCTCTTTTGCAACTTGATAAACATATTCTAGATTTGCCTTTCCTTTATCGTCTGACGGGGTACCAACTGCAATGAAGATAATTGAATTTTCAGGGATATCATTTGGGATTGATGTTTTAAAAGATAATCTATTTGCATTAATATTATTTTTTACAAGTTCTTCCAACCCAGGTTCATAAATTGGCAATACCCCTTTTTCTATTAAATTATTAATTTTTTTTATGTCATTATCAATGCAAACGACTTCATTTCCCATTTCTGCAAGACATGACCCTGTAACTAACCCAACATACCCCGTTCCAACAATATATACTTTCATTTATTCTTTCTTTCATTTATCCTATTAAAAGACATTATAAAAAAATATGCTCCAACACCTGTAAGTGTTAAAAATCCATACGCATGTAAAATAATACTAAATGCATTTGAAACAGCCACATCATAGTTTAATAAGGTCACCATTGTAAATTTTACAGCAGCATGGTATGTACCAATCATTCCAGGAGCTGATGGAATTGCCATTGCGACTGAAGTTAAAACGAGAATCAATAATGATTCTTCCCATGTCATGTTTAAATCAAAAGCATATTGTATTAAATGTGTATCTAACCAATAGACGAACCAAATTATTAGTGTCCAACCAAGAATTTTTAAAAAAATTGTAAAATTTATTCCAGTTAATCCATGTAAAAACTGACCGATAAATTGCCTCTTTAACATAGAGTCCATTTTTGATTTAAATATAAATTTTAATAATAGCATAATAATTACTATTGCAATGGAGAAAACAATTACGCGAGTTCCCCATAATTTTATATCAGCAGGTAGAGGATAAAAAATAAATAATAAACCAAATAAAATTATTAAGCCCATCATATCAGTCATACGCTCTAATGCAATTGTACCCAAGCTATAACTTTTTGATTGACCTGTTTTATTTGATAATAGCACACCTCTATAAATTTCCCCTGCTCTTAGAGGAAGCACATTATTTCCAAAATACCCAACCATTTCAATATTATATAATTGTTTTATATTAATTTTATCTGAATTAATTAATAATCTCCAACGAATTGCACGAAGCCAGACTGAAAATAATATAGAAATACATGCAATTATTATATATAAAAACTTAGTTTCAGCAACTGATGAAGAAAAGGATTTAAATTGAAAATCATGGAATGCCCAGATTAAACCAATAATGCTCAAGAGAATTCCGATGATGGTTTTGATATCCCATCCAAATGATAATTTTAAATTATTTTCTGACAATTTAAGGGCGTAAATCTATAATAAAACTATTTTCAAAATTTGGATTCCAAAAGTCATCATTATCAGTTTCAATTTTATTGACTTTAATATCTTTAATTTCAGATGTCGTCATTTGATAATTGTGTGAAATTTTTGTCAAAGAAGAATCTAAAGAATTAAAAAATACATCAAAGAATAATCCATAATCGGGATTTTGTACATTACATTTAATTTCATGGTCAGTAATACATTGCGATGTGAAATTCTTTTCTTTCTGCTTTAAAAACATAGAAATATTATTTAATAAATTTGTGTCCGAAACTTCTATTATCAATTGATTACTTTTTTCATCATATATCTTTGTCCAATTCTCCGAATAATAAATTTGTCTATTTTCAAATTGCAACCAGAAATTCCGTTCATCCTTTATATTAATTTCAATATTTGAACGCTGATTTGAATACTCATTTTTGATAAATAATTCAGCTTTAATTTTAATTGAAAAAGAATCTAATAATTCAATATTTTGATCAATCCATCTATCAAAAATTGTCTCACTTAAAAGAGTTGAAATAAATAAAATGAAAATGTATCTCAATTAAGTCCAACTTGTTCAAGATATGATTCATCAACTAATACATCTCTCGCCTTGCTTCCACTATAACCCGAAATTATACCCATTGCCTCCAACTCATCAACTAACCGTCCAGCCCTACTATATCCAATTCTAAATCTTCTTTGTAAAAGAGAAACAGAGGCTTGCTCAAGTTGAATAACTAATTTTGCTGCATCTGCAAGTAATTCATCCCGGCCTTCTTCAAATTGAATTTCAGGTCCGCCCAATTTTTTTGCAGTTTCAGGAAGCATCACTTCTTCAGGTTTCGGTTGTTTTCTAATAAATCCAATTATTTTTTCAATTTCATCTAGCGTAATAAAAGCATTGTGTAATCGTTTAGGTGATGATTGTCCTGGTGGCAAATAAAGCATATCACCTTTACCTAATAATTTTTCTGCTCCCATTTGATCAATAATAGTCCTTGAGTCCACTTTTGAAGAAACTTGAAATGCAATTCGGGCAGGAAAATTAGCCTTAATAACACCTGTAATTACATCTACAGATGGTCTTTGTGTCGCAACAATTAAATGAATACCAACCGCTCTAGCCATTTGTGCTAATCGTGCAATTGGGTCTTCAATTTCTTTACCTGAAGTTTGCATTAAATCAGCAAGTTCATCAATGAGTACAACAATAAATGGCATTTTTTCTAAACTAGAATCATGTTTACATTTATTATGATATTCTCCCAAATTTCTAACCGTTGCTCTGGAGAATACATCATATCGTCTTTCCATTTCAGCTAATGCAGAATGTAAAACTGCAACTGCATTTTCGGGAGTTGTCATCACATATTCTTCAATATTTGGTGAAGTGATTAAATGATAATCAATTAATTCTCTATATGTTGATAATTCAATTCGTTTGGGGTCAATCATTATAAATTTTACTTCATCAGGCCTTGCTTTATACAAAATTGAAATAATTATGGTATTAATACAAACAGATTTACCTGCACCTGTTGCACCAGCAATAAGTAAATGAGGCATTTTCCCTAAATCAAAGGTAAAGGCTTCACCTGTTGTTGTCCGACCGATTGCTAATGTTAATTTTGATTCTGCTTCAATATATTTTTTTGAATTAAGAATATTTCGGATAAATACAATAGCAGGATTTGCATTAGGTAATTCAATTCCTACTGATTTTGATCCTGGAATTGGTGCAATAATTCGAACTCGATGTGCTTTCATAATACGAGCTAAATCATCTGCTAAATTTACAAATTTATTTACCCGAACACCCTCAGATGGCTCAACTTCGAAAAGTGTAATTACGGGTCCCGGAGAAATTCGAACGACTCGCCCTAAAACTCCAAATGTTTCTAACGCATGTTCTAATTCTTTGGCTTTGTCATTTAAAATTTCCTCAGACATATCTTCACGAATTTCTGGAGGATTATATAATAAATCTAAAGGTGGTAGTTTATATTGTAAAAATCTAACTCTTCGGTCTTCAGCAGAATCTAAATCTCCCTCTTCAATTTTAGTTACTTCACCGATTTCAATTCCATCTTCATCAATATGACTTTCTCTATCTTCTGAATCTTCTTTTTCAGGTCGGTTAATTGTTAATGGTTCTTGTTCTTTCTCTGGTTGCATCTCAATGGTTGGTTCAGGTTCTACAATATCAGAGATTATTTCAGATTCTTGAGGGATATTAATTTCAGGTTCAATATTATCGGCTTTTGAGTTTTTATATTGATTATACTTGCTTAATAATTCTTTAAATTTATTTCTAATTATTTCTTTAATTATTATTAATCCATCTTTAATTGAATAATTAAAATATCCAGAGAATAATAATAGAATTGAAGTTAGTAAAATTATAAAAAGACCAAAACCACCAATAAAATCATAAATTAATTTTCCTACACTAGCAATAAAAAAACCAGAAGCAGTATAATCTTTTGTATCACCACCCCCAAACTCAATAAATACCCAAATTATTATCCCTGTCCAAACTGCCATACCTAAAATAAAAAGTGATTGCCTTATATAAAATTGGGGTGGGCGGTTAGTAAATAGACTCCAGCCTGTAATTCCAAATATAAAGGGTAAAAATAGTGAGCCCCAACCAAAAATTAATTTTATTAAAAAGTGAGAAATCCAAATTCCAAAATAACCTAAATAATTCCCATTTTTTGTTTCACTCGGTATGGTTATTTCTTCAAGTGGATTAAAAGAAATTAAACTTAAAAACACAAGAACACCGAATGCCATTAGCAATACGCCAATAACTTCTCGCTGTCTTTCGGTCATATTATTTTTTGATTTAGTCAAGTAATGAAGTCTTTTTTATAAATGGTGGTTTAATAATTGTTGCATTTACCTCTTTATTTCGAATTAACACAGATATTTCAGTCCCTATTTTATGAAATCCATTTTCTACATAACCACTTCCAATTCCACAATTTAACCCTAACGACTGAGTTCCACTACAAATTTCACCTATTAATTTACCATTTTTGGTAATTTTATAACCTTGCCGTGGTATTCCTCTTTCATTTAATTTTATTGCAACTAAATTCCGATCAACTCCATCCTGTTTAAATTTAAATATATTATCTCTTCCTATAAAATCAGTATTTAAATTTGTAATCCAACTTAATCCTGCTTCAAGTGGATGAGTTGACTCATCAATATCATTTCCATAAAGACAATATTTCATTTCCATTCTAAGTACATCACGAACACCTAATCCGCATGGTTGAACATTTTTATTCAATAAATATTGCCATATTAAATTAATAGAATTTCCCGAACCATAAATTTCAAAACCTAATTCACCCGTATATCCTGTTCGGCTAATAATTAAATTTTCATGATTATATTTTAATTCAATCGCATGATAAAATTTTAAATTATTTACTTCAGAGAATAATTCAGATAAAATATTTCTACATTTAGGTCCTTGAATTGCGATGAGTGAAATCGAATCACTTATATTTTTTAATTTTACACCGGTTATTAAATTTCTATTCAACCACTTCCAGTTTTTTTCTACATTAGAAGCATTGACAACCATTACATATTTATTTACAAATTTATATACGATTAAATCATCAATTATTCCACCATTTTCATTACACATCGCAGAATATTGGGCTTTCCCATTTTTTAATTGAGTCACATCATTTATTGTTAATTTCTGTAAAAATAATTCAGCATTCTCGCCTGAAATTTCAAATTCACCCATGTGTGAAACATCAAACATTCCTACATTATTCCGCACTGCTTGATATTCACTTTTAATTCCACAGGGATATTGAACAGGCATTTCATAATCAGCAAATGGGACCATTTTTGCTCCCAATTCAATATGCGAATCATATAAAGCTGTTAACTTTAATTCAGTAATTTTAATGCCTTTCTAATTAAATTTTCGGTACTATCTGGTCCATCGGTATTTATAATGGATTTTAATATATTTTGAACATCTTTAAATTTAAATCCAAGTGATATGAGTGCATTACTCGCTTCATTCAATGCCGGTGAACTACCTGAATCTTCTTCAATCGGCATATCGTCATCAGCCATTTTAATAAACTTATCTTTTAATTCAACAATAATCCGTTTTGCAGTTTTTGGTCCAATTCCGGGAATTGCTGTTAGCATACTGACTTCACTTCCAATAATTCGTTTTTTAAATTCTTGTGGAGAAATATTAGATAACATTGCAATTGCAGTTTTTGGCCCAATTCCTGAAATACCAATAAGCATTCTAAACATCATTCGTTCTTTTTCATCATAGAATCCAAAAAGTTCCTGTGCATTTTCAGTTACATGAAAATGAATCAATAATGAAATTAATTCTCCATTTTGTGGGCATTTATCATACGTACTTGAAGTAATATGGCATAAATATCCTATTCCATTCACATCTATTATCGCAACACTTTGAGCTTTGCTATGTAATTTTCCGTGTAAAAATTCAATCATCATATCTAAATTGTTTTGTGTGACACAGTGCAATTGCTAATGCATCACTTGCATCATCAGGTATTTTTTTCTCTTTTAATCCCAAAATTATTTGAACCATATATTTTACTTGCTCTTTTGTTGCATTTCCATTGCCTGTAACCGATTGTTTTATTTTTCGGGGTGAATATTCATAAACAGGAATTCCAGCTTGCGCTGCACCTAAAAGTGCCATTCCTCTTGCATGACCCAACATCATCATTGAGCGTACATTTTTTCCAAAGAAACTACCTTCAACAGACATTGCCTTCGGTTGATATTCTTTTATTACTGTTTTTAAATCTAAATATATTGTTTTTAATCTTTTTTCTAATGGTTGATCAGCAGTTGTTGAAATTATTCCAAAATCAATTAATGAAGGTTGCTCATCATTTATTTTAATTACACCAAACCCCATTTTACTTAATCCTGGATCTATACCCAAAATAATCAAATTTTATAATTCCGATGATATTTTTTCTAATTCGTCATCATCAATTTCAAAATTAGAATATACTTTTTGAATATCTTCATTTTCTTCTAATAAATCTAATAATTTAAGCAAACTAATTGCATCGCTACCTGCAATATTTATTTTATTTTGTGGTTCTAATGTCAATTCTCCTGATTCAATTTCAATACCGACAGATTCTAATCCTTTACTTACCTCTCCAAAGGTTTCTGGAGTTGTAATAATTGTATAATTTAAATCATCATCGGAAGAAAAATCATCAGCACCAAATTCTAATGCTGTTTCAAGTAATTCATTTTCATCTCTATTTTCTTTGAGTACTGAAATAATTCCCTTTTTCTCAAACATCCAATTAACACAACCGGGTTCGCCTAAATTACCTCCATTCTTAGACATTAAATGTCTAATCTCTGGTACCGTCCTATTTTTATTATCGGTCATCACTGAAAGTAAAATGGCAACACCACCAGGACCATAACCTTCATAGACATAATCTTCAAATTTCATTCCTGGTAAATCACCGGTACCTTTTTTTATTGCTCTTTCAATATTATCTTTTGGCATATTAACAGCTTTTGCCTTTTGTACAGCCAATCGTAATGCTGGATTCATTTCAATATCATCACCACCTTCTCTTGCTGCCAATGTAATATCTTTTGATACGCGTGTAAATGCGGCACCTCTTTTTGCATCAATTGCCGCTTTTTTTCGTTTTATTGTTGACCATTTACTGTGACCTGACATATATCTCCTAAATTTATTTCTTTAATCGATTAACTAAACCACCTAAAATGTGTTGCCCCGGTTCACTAAACCAAATATCAACAATTTCATTTGTATAGTTTTCTTGATTTTCTGTGATTTTTTGAATTAAATTTTCGCGTAATTTTAATTTTGTTAATCCTTGTTGATATGATGGTAGTTTTAACCATTCTTGTAATTTAAATTTTGTTACTTCTAAAACATTTTCCAATGGTTGAATTTCATCAATTAAACCAACTTTTAATGCTTCATTAGGCGTTGCAAGTTTACCCGTTAATCCAAAAATTTCTGCATTTCTTGTGCCTAAAATATACTGATAAACTCCACCAATTGCTCCAGGAAGAATTAAACCGACCGCCACTTCATTTAAGCCCATTTTATAATTTCCTTCAGCCATCACTCTATAATCTGTCATTATACTGAGAACGGTTCCACCTGCTGGGCTATGACCCGTAATTGCACTAAAAATTAATTTTGGGAATGAAAATAATTCGAGTAATAATTTATTAAATTTAGACCAAAATTGAATTAAATCTGTTTTACTTTGTGGAAATAATTCTAAAACATCTAATCCTGCTGAAAAAAAACCATTATTACCGGTGAGAATAATTCCATTAATATTATTATTTTTTTTTAATTCGGATAAATTTAGAAGCAGATCATCTACCATCTGTTCATTAATTGCATTTACTTTGGGTCTATTTAATTTAAGAATTGCAATATTCCCATCTATTTGTTGAATTATTGTACTTTCTACCACTCTTTCCTTTACAGATAAATTGAATTCTAAATCTTGAAATTTGCTACAATACAAACAAGTTAATTTACCAAATGCAACTTATTCAAGCATAACATTGTAATTTAAAAAGTAATAATAATTTTTTATTACCATACGACAGTATATGACTTATTACTATTTTAACTTAATGTGTTGGTAAATAATTAAACCCTGTGGGAAAAAAATCAGATTCCACAGGTCAGGCAATTCAATAAAAAGGAAAACAAAATGGCAAAAACAAATTTATCTTCTCAACTTTTAAAAATAGGAAAATCCTTATATCTTTCATTTGAGGATGATATTGATGAACAAGTAAAAATTGAAAAAGTAGATAAAACCTTAAATTCGGTACTTAACAACAAGCAACTTATTGATTATCATTTAGAGGAAATTGATATAAAAATATTAAGTTTAATTTGGTATGAACAAATTTCTAAACGAAATAGATTTATTGATCCTGTTCAATTATTAGAAAAATTCTATGATAGTGTTCCAATGGCAATAAATAATTTAGGTAAAATAATTGAACTTTGTAAAAAAGGATTACTTTATACTGAAAAGAAAAAAATAATTAATAATGGGTTTATTTCTTCATTGAGAGATTCAAAGCCAATTGCTTCATTCTATAAATATGGACTTTTAAATAATGATATATCCATAAATCGTAATTTTATAAAAATGCTTTTAAATGAAGACGAAGATATTAGCCAAGATATGAATAAACCCTATCCCAATAATAAGGAATATTTAAAAGATTGGTTCTCGTATGTGAATTGCCTAAAAGAATTTTCATATAATGATTTTAATACAAGAAGACTTGATAAATTAATGGATGATTATGTAGCGAAAGATTATGTTGATGCGATGCGATGGAAATTAAAATTAGAAAATAGGTCAATAAAAACGAGTAAAACTTTTCCACTTATGGATGTAATTGAAGAATATCAATTAGATGACAATGAAACTATTATTTTAGTTTATTTAATTAAAGAAGAAATGGATGGATTAAATGTTGATGTTGATGAAGCAATAAAACTTATTAGTCAAGATCCTCATGAAATGTATATGAATCGACAATATTTAGCAAATGATTCAAAATTAGTACGAAATGGACTCGTTGAGTTAACAGAAAATGTTATGTTTAGAAGTAAAGGTGGAGATATTCGCGTCTCTCCCGATATTACTAGGCAAGTCATAATGAATACCCCTACGAATGATCAAGAACGATTACATCAAATATTGAAAGGTGAAACTATATTTTCACTCATGGAGCCACGGCAAACTATGAATGATTTAATTTTACCTTATGAGTTAAAAAAAACAATTAAAACAGGATTATCTCGGTATCATAAAAATATTGATAAAACATTGCAAAAATGGGGTTTATATAGTCCTGGATTAGATTTAGCAGGTGAAGTAAAAAAGAATTCAGAACCTGGTTTATTAATGTTATTTCATGGTGCACCTGGAACTGGAAAAACATTTGCAGCGGGTGCAATTGCAAAATCATTGGGGAAACAATTATTAATTACCGATATGTCTCGAATACAATCATGCTGGGTGGGTGAAAGTGAAAAAAATGTTCGAAAATTATTTACAATATTTGAACGAATTGTTCGAAGAACAGAGAATCCACCTGTTTTATTACTCAATGAAGCAGATCAATTTTTATCTAGACGAATGACAAAAACAGATTCATCTGTAGATGTAATGTATAATACACTTCAAAATTTATTTTTGGAAGCATTTGAGCAATTAAAAGGAGTTATGATTGCAACCACAAATTTAAAAGATAATATGGATACTGCTTTTAGTCGACGGTTTCATCTCAAACTTGAATTTCCTACCCCTGCTATAAAGGAGCGAGAGCGGTTATGGGATTTACATTTACCTTGGACAATCCCTGGTGCGGATGAAATTGACAAAAAATATTTGGCTAAACAATTTCCATTATCTGGTGGACAGATTGATATTATTGTAAAAAATAGTGCAACCGAAGCTGCAAGTAGAAAATATAATCAAAGATTAATGACAGAGGATTTAATAAAATATTGTGAAATTGAAATCGCATCAATGTTTGATGGTCATAATTGCCAAATTGGTTTTGGGGTGGCTTGATTTTATAGGACGCAGATTTTCAGGGATTAAACAATGATAGCTATAATATTTAATCACATGGTTTTACTTCACCTCAAAGAGGTGGCCTATTTTGAATTATGAATTATGAGTTATGAATTATTAAAATGAACTCTGTAAGAGAGATCTATTAGTTCGCTCCAATGGAGCTAACTTTTTATTCGATTTAAATATTACAAATAGTTTACTCCTCTGGAGTATGAAAACTT
>JACNKR010000066.1 GCA_014381925.1 Fidelibacterota bacterium
TAACCATGTATATACGACTTAGCCAAAAGTGTATATCGCACTCAAACCGCCGTATATACATATTCTGTTATTTTCTTCTAACATATAGTAATTACGGTAGTTATCCCAATAATTACCCTCTTTTTCAATATTGTTATACTGCAAAAACAGCCGTATAACCATATTTGAAATTTTTCTCACAATGTATCTCCCGGACTTTTAACTCCCATTGGCCCTTTGTTCATTACATGTGTGTAAACCATAGTGGTTTGTAAATTATTGAATTCAGTAAATTTGGGTTTCCCCTGAGAAACCGTATTATAATGGATATTTTGTATAGCTAAACTCATTACTAAATATATTAATTTTTAATTTTCATTCACAATTTAAATTATAATTAGTAGTTCTATATTCTTAATAATATTAGTTACAGTAAAACTAAAAGAAAATATATAATTGATAAATGATTTTTAATCCAGCAAAATATTTTATAAAACGGTATCATTCACCAGATTTAAAACCAAGTGAATTAAAGATTATGTTAAATTTGTGGATGCCATTTATTTTTAATCGTGTAAAAATTGAAGAGATATCTGATGATTTTACAGAAATAAAAATTAGATTAATTCATTCAATTTGGAATCGTAATCCAAATAAAGCGTTATGGGGAGGAGCAATTTTTAGTGCGGCTGATGGTTTTTTTCCTATAATTCTTAAACAGTCAGCATTACGGAATGGAATAAAAACAGACTTTTTTACAAAATCCACAACGGTAAAATATATCCGTGAAGCAAAAACAGATTTAACATTTCATTTTAAAGTTATGAAAGATGAAATTGAAAATTTCTTTAATATTTTAAAGCGGGATGGAAAATATCAAGAATGGCATACTATAGATGGAATTGATACCCACGGAAAAAAATGTATTGAAGTAAAAATACAACCCTATTTAAGAATTAGAAATTAACCTGTAATATCTTCGCCACCATCTGCCCGAATTGTATTTCCAGTAATCCATGATGATTCACTTAAACCAATTAGTGTCACGGCATTTCCGATATCTTCAGGTACCGTTAATCTTCCGTGTGGATTGACAGTTGTTGCATGTTCAATCATTCTATCATTTCCAGGAATCTTTCGTAATGCAGGAGTGTCAGTTACCCCAGCCATAATTGTATTCGACGCAATTCCATGAGGTGCTAATTCTAAAGCTAATTGGCGAGAGGCAGATTCTAATATAGATTTTGCCATAGACACTGCACCATAAGATTTCCACTGTCGTTGGCTACCAGAACTTGTCATACCAAAAATTTGACTCCCTTTTTTTAATAGCTTCGATTTAACTAAATCTTGTGCCCAATAAATAAGACTGCTACCCATTACATCAAGGGTCATTTCAATTTGTTTTTGAGAAATCATATTTTTAGGATCTTCATCAATAAATGGTTTTAACGCTCCAAAAGCCAATGAATGAACAAATACTTTTACTCTAATATTCCCAAGTGATTTTAATTCTTCAATTGCTTCTAATCTTTTTTCTGCATTTGTTGCACTCATTTTTTTAAATATTACTTTTACCCCAAACGATTCTAATTCATTTGTAAGTGTTGCAATTTGGTCTTTGGGTCTTCTTAAATAAACACCAAAAATATTAATTCCTTTTTCTGCAAGCTTTCTTGCACATGACGCACCAATACCACTTGATGCTCCTAAAATTACAGCCCAATCAGACATGAAATGATTCCTTTCGTTTATTATCCAAGTATCAAAATTTAAAAGTTATTTTATGGATTTTACTAATTACAAATCTGTTAATAAATGTAAATTTCATAACCGTATTTTAACCCCTTTTAATCTTTTGGAGAAATTTATATGTCAAACTTAAAAATCACTGGATTTGGAGATGAATTAACAATTAATGGAACACGAATTGGAGACCTTTCACCTGCTGATCATGAAAAAATAGAATTAGAAAATGGTGGACGAAATTATAGTCCATTAGAAAATGTTGTTGTATCTCATGTTCAAGATTCCTCTACATTAATCTGTAGAAAACCAGACCCTGATAATATAAAGGCATATATTGAAGAAGAAGTCTTAGACGGGCTTTGTTGTTATTCTGCTGTCAATCAAGGTCAATTAAATCAAACAATTGTAGATGCCGTTGTAAAACATTTAACAGAAGAAAAACTACCAACCGTTCCGCGATCAATTCGTCATAAATATATGAGTGGATTATTACTTGCCGTAACTGGAATTACAGAAATGGATAGAGTCGTTCCAAAAGTGGCGGGCGTTGAAGCTCCAGAATTATTATTTAAATTATCAAGACGGTGGGGGTATCAGAAAAAAGGAATTCCTCAAGGTGAAGCGATAATTGTTGGAGCAAAAGGGAATTTCCATGGCCGAACAATGACAGCAATTTCACTCTCTGATGACCCTGATTCTCGAACAGACTTTGGCCCATTTGTGCCCGGTATAGAACTTGTACCATTTAATGATTATGAAGCTTTAAAATCATTATTTGAAGAAAAAGGTGATAGAATTGCATCTTATCTTGTTGAACCTATTCAAGGAGAGGCTGGAGTAATTGTACCTGATGATGATTATTGGCAAAAAGTTTCAACGCTTTGTAAGGAGCATAATATTTTATTGGCAATGGATGAAGTACAAACAGGATTTGGAAGGACAGGTGCTAATTTTGCTCATCAATTATTTGGTGTTAAACCCGATATTATGGGATGTGGTAAGGCTGCAGGAGGTGGAATATTACCCGTATCTTTTGTTGCGGGTAGTGATGAAGTTATTGGCACCTTAACTCCAGGTTCTGAAGGATCAACTTTTGGGGGATATCCTTTAGGAGCTGTTGCATCAATATATGCAATAAAGGTATTAGTTGATGAAAAACTTGCTGAAAAAGCACGAGTTAGAGGTGCCCAATTAATGAATCATTTTGAAGATATTATGAATGAATTTCCAGATAAAATTAAAGAAATTAGAGGAAAAGGACTATTAACTGCATTTGAAATGCATGATGAACCTCTTTTAGATGGTCATACCGTTTCTGTTAATTTGATGAACAATGGTGTATATGCAAAAGAAACACACCATTCAACCGTTCGTTTAGCTCCAGCTTTAACAATTGATGCGTGGCAAATTGATAATATTGCAGAGGCAATTAGAGAAGTTATTAGAGACTTATAAACTTATTTTATAAGAATTACTTTTTGATTTAGTGAATGCGTGGGAGTATTTATTTGAATAATATATTCACTTGAAGGATAATTAGACGCATCCCAAACCCAAGAATGCCTACCCGTATTTTTAATTCCAAGAATATGGGATTCTATTTTGTTACCATTTAAATCAAAAATTAAAATAGAAATCGGCTCTGAAATACTTATTGTATAATCTATTTGAGTAATCGGATTAAATGGGTTAGGATATACTTTTTCAATAGAAAATTGAAAAGGTTCAATAAATTCAGAAGTTGATTCTGAACTATCGTCTCCATTTAATTCACCTACAATAAATCCTCCAAAATTTGTGTATTGACATTCGGATTCTTCACCAGACATAATACTAAAACATTCTGTCCAAGTTGCATCAATTATATTATTTGTACTCATATTATAAATTTTAAAATTAGGTACTTGTCCAGGTAATAAATAGCCTTCTGAATATTCAAACCCATCATAGCCATTTACATTTAAAGTGAATTTATTATCCATATCATTTATATAATAAATTGACCACCCCACGCAAACATCACCATTAAATGCTCCTACAATATCACAATTCTCGTTTGGACATGATACTGTTCCATCAGGTTCTAAGGTGCCTTTTATAATTTCAGTTTCATTAATAAATACTCCTTCAATTATATAAAATGCTTGATTAATAGTAGATTCATAACACCAACCAGAATCATCATTACAGTCTTGAGAAAATATAAAACTTATTATAGTAAATATTGTAATATAAAAATATTTCATTAAAAATCCCAATCTGGATGAGGTTTTGGTAAAGAAGCGAAAGCATAATCTAATTTTTGAATTAGATTTTCATTCGCCGAAAAGTCTTCTGAAATAATTAGTGAACTCGCAGGTAAAACCCCAGCCCACATTCGAGTAAATCCATTTACTGTAGTGTGTAAAGTATCTAATTTTTTGTTTTTTCCAATTTCACAAAATGAATTTTGACCAAGTGTAATAATATATTCACCTGAAATTCCTTGCCATTCACTTGAGCTGTCAAGATAGGATTCTATTGGGTCTGATAATTTTAAATTAAAGGAAAATTCTTTTATTTCTAAAGTAGTAATTTCAATACATCTAAACAAATCTAATATTCTAAACTGGGAAAAAGAAAATGATTTATTTTGATTCATAAGTTTAGAATTTTTAGATAAATATCTATGAAAAAAAGGTTTTTTTAAAATATCTTGGATGAAGATGTCCGGAGGTTCAATCATGCTAATTAATTTAATTTGGTCTCCTAGACTTTTTATTAATGCCATTAGTTCAATAAATTGATTGTAGTTTTGATAATTAAGCCACTTAACATATAATGGACCATCTTCAGACCCAAGTCCATTCAGCCAAATATGATGAGTCAAATTATTATTTTCATCTCGATAACCCAATCCAAATTTTTTAGAACCACAAGAAACTTCAAATTTTGTATTTGAAATAGGGAGCACACAGGAACCATGTTTTCGTAATCGGTGCAATCTTGATTCATGAATTTCTTTATAGTGCTTTTTTGTTAACCGTTCAGGAATTCGAAATGGTTGGTTTATTGCTAATGTAGATGGAGAAAATTCAATTAAATATTCATAAGTTCCATTTCCATAACCTAATTGATTATAAAATCCTTGTTCAAACATTGAAAGACCGCTTATTATAGCCCCAGAAAGTGCATCATTGGCAATTTGTAAAGCAGTCATCTTACCTGCTAACCCTTGTTTTCGTGCAATAAAGCTTGTTGTTACTGCTGTAATTCCTGAAAAGGGTATGGCTTGTTGTTGGTATTTAAAATCACCTAACAGGCTAGAAACATAACATTCAGCTTGGCCATTAACCTCAGCAACTAAACCATTTGAGTTTTTCACCCAATCATCTAAATATTTAAATTCATCATGTCCCACCCACCCAACTTCATGCCAAATGCGTTGAATATGTTTTAAATCTTTTTTTAAATTGACTTTACGAATAATATTAGACATTTATTCTATTAATGATCTTGATGAAGAATGGTATTTATTTTTCGTGCAGAATCTAAAATAATATTTAATTTTTCGGCTAAAAGTTCATTATTAATTGAATTATTATTGCATTTTTGGACTAATAATTCTGAAAACCCCATAATTATTGAAAGCGGATTATTAATTTCTTTATTTAATTTTTCCACATTTTCACCCATTATTGCAAATTTTTCTTTAATAATAAGTCTTTCTTCAGTGGATTTTAATTTTTCAATGGTATTTTCTAATAATTGCTTTTGTTGGTTTAGTTCTTTTTTTAAGTTAAATTTATCAATAATTATTGCTACTTGACCACCTAATAAAATAAATTCATTTTTATCATTATTTGTGAAATATCCAGATTCATTTTGTCCTAAGTTTAAAACACCAATTAGTTTTTCATCGACTACTAATGGAATGGAAACAAATGAATTAAATTTTCGTTGAGGATTATTATTTGTAAATTGTGAAAAAATTATTGGGTCTGCATTGTCAGAAACCCATCCTGCAATTCCCTGTCCTTTACCAATATTAAAATCTGATGCTAAATCTACAATGATTTTATTTTTAGAATATATGGGTATTAATTGATTTTTTTCCGTGGAATTAAGAAATAAGGACCCATAATCAAATGGTATGGCTTCAAAAACTACTTCAAAAATTGATTCAAAAATAATGGAATCATCTATTTGCTTTTTTAATAATAAGCCTATTTCGTGAAGTTTATTTATATTAATCATGAGGCAATTGGTAAAGAAATTTTAAAGGAGCTGTGTTTGCCTTCATCAACATCTAAATCAATTGTTCCTTTTAGTGAATTGATAATTAATCTAATAATTGATAATCCTAAGCCATTTCCTGCCATTTCCTTTGTTGTGAAAAAAGGTTCGAATATTTTTTCTTGTATTTCTTTTTCTATACTTCCTGCATTATCTTTAACAATTACATGAACTTTTTTATCAATATTACAATATTCTGAAGAAATCAAAATTTCTTTTTTACATTCAGAATTATTATTTATTAATGCATATTTTGCATTTGTAAGTAAGTTTACAAAAATTTGGTCAAGCCATATCTCATGACCTTTAATTAATGGAATTTCATTCAAATTAGTAAAGATTGAAATTTTTTCGTTAGAAAATTGATGAGTGAGAAGCGTAACTGCATTGTCAATAGATTTATTCAAATCCACATGAGCAAAATCATCTTGATGGCTATTTCGTGCAAAGGTTTGCATTCGATTAATAATTTCTTCTACCTTTTGTGTTAAGGTTAATATTTCATTTAAATTTTTATTTAAATGTTCAAGATTGGTTTTTTTATTAGGGTCTAATAATCGAATTGATAATTCAGACGACATTCTAATTCCTGTCAAAGGTTGATTTATTTCATGAAGAATACTTGCACTAAGTTCTCCTAATGACCGTAATCTATCTTTTTGTAAATCTATACTTAGTTCTGAAATATTTTTTAGTTGTTCTAAATTATCCATATTAGACAATAATATTTATTCCTGGTGTTTTAATCGTTGATTTATTTTCAATAAGTTTGATAGTTAAATGGTTATTATTATTTTTAATTTCAAAGTTTAATTCATCTCCAATATTAAGATTTTTTTTTGATTCGGTAATAATATTATAGCCATATATTCTTAATATATATTTTTCTTCATCTAATTTATCTAAAATCCGTCCCTTTACTTTAGACATAGGCGTTAATCTTTTTAGTAAATCTTGTAAATTTTTTGATGTATCTATTTGATAATCCGTCATCATTATTAAATTTTAATATCAATATTTAAACCAGGTTCATCGTCATTTTCATCGAGCAGGGTATTTGTTGCTTGCTCTTCTTCATTACTATTTTCTAATTGTTCTTGAGCTTGTGTAGATAATTCTAATGAATCTTTTTCATTTTCTTTATTCTTTGAGTCTGATTGGCTATGAGGATTCTCTTTACGGTCTTTATCAATTTTACTTGATTCAGTCGCAATTGTCTGATTTAAATTAACGTTAGATTGAATTTTTGGTATATCACTTGGTGATGCCATTTAGCTTTCCTCTACAACTGAAATCCTTATTTTCATTAAAGTTTTATTTAAAATTTGTGAAACTCTTGATTCTGAGACTCCAATTACATTTGCAATTTCTTGTAAGGTTAACTCTTCATAGTAGTATAAAACTAAAGCAAGTCTTTCTCTGTCAGGCAACGTTTTAATTGTCGCCATCACATCACTTTTCAAAGATTCATTCATAATTAATTCTTCAGGAGTTTGAATACTTTGGTCTTTTACTGATTCTATTCGAGTCATTGATTCATCTTCTTCATTGCCTTCGACCTTTTCATCTAATGATAGTGTATAGCTTAATTGAGCAATACCCATTAATTGATGATATTCATCTTCAGTTATTTCAGCTTTTTCGCAAATTTCGATTACGATGGGGTCTCTACCTAATTCTTGGCATAATTTAGAAGTTAATTTTTCAATATGCATAAGTTTTGATAATTTACCTCTTGAAATTACTCCAGACTTTCTAATTTCATCAATAACAGCACCATGAACTCTTGTATATGCAAAGGATTTAAATTTAATTCCTGCACTAATATCAAATCGATTAAGTGCTTCAATTAATCCCATTAATCCAATTTGTACTAAGTCATCTTTTGTTAGAATATTAGTACTTGGTAAATTCAGGCGATTTACGATTTTATAAACAAGAGGAATAAAGGCTGTAACAACTTTACCTTTACTTGTATCTGTTGGGGTTTTAAAATACTCCCGAACAATGAGTTCACCGTCCGCTTCATGCGGTTTTGCTGGTGAATATTCGAGCAATTAAATTTCCTCCGTATTGATTACATCTTCATCTTCATCTGGTTCTAAATCCGGGATATTATCATTTTGATTTTCCATGAGTGAGATTCCCGTTCGCATAAAATAAAAGCCAATTAAGACAATAAAAATAACTGCAATAAAAATAAGACCAGAAAAAATAAATGCATCAAATGGATTTTTTTCAGAATTTAACTTAAAAACAAAAGTTAATAATGCAAGTATAGCTGCTAATTGTACAAAAGATCGGTTCATGCTGATTTTCCTTCTAAGTCCAGATTGCTCAATCTTTCTCTTACACGGTCAAAATAATTCCCATTTTTTTGAATAGATTGTCTTACTGGTAATTTTAATATTCTTCTACAAATTAATTGCATATTTATAACTGCCCGAGATCTTGGATAACGAATCACAACAGGTTGTTGAGCGTGAACACTTGCCAAAACCTGATTATCTTCCATTATTGACCCACCAAATATTAGTGATGTATTTAAGAATTTATTAACAATTAAATTCATTTTATAAAATAATGATTCCCCGGCTTCATCATTTCTCACTTTATTTGCAATCATCATAATTTGAGCATTATCTTGGTTTTGATTTATAATTTTTATCATTGCATACGCATCTGAAATAGATGATGGATCTGGTGTTACAACTACAATTATTTTTTCTGTTCCAAGTACAAAGCTTAGTGTTGAAATACTTACTCCTGCACCGGTATCAATTAAAATAATATCATAATCATTTTGAAATGTATTAAACGCTTGAGCAATTGATCGAACTATATTATCTTCCCCTTCAATCATATCCATTATACCTGATGTTGCTGGTAGAAAATCTACCCCATAAGGTGTTTTTTTTATAATTTCTTTTAAAGATTTATTTCCTTTTAGTACATCAACTAAAGTGTAATCTGGTGAAATACCAAACATTACATCTACATTCCCTAAATGGATATCCGCATCAATTATTAATACTTTTTGATTTAGCTTGGCAAGCAATAGAGCTGTATTTACACTGAAATTTGTTTTTCCAACACCACCCTTTCCACTTGTAACTGCAATAATTTGAGGTTGTCTTAATTTATTAGGTTGAGTTGTATTTGTAGATTTTTGATTAGATTGATTCAATTAATTTAATCCCAATTGTTTTGATATTGCATTTACAAAATGATTTTGGATTTGAGTAGAAAATTCAATTTCTCCATCAGTGTAGCTTGTTATTCCACAAATTTTCAATTTTGATTCATTTAAGACAGTCAATAATTTTCCTAGCATTACGGTTTCGTCAAATTTTGTAAAAATAATATAGTCAGGTTTTATCGGTGCAAAACTTGCAATTAAATGAAGCATTTCCTCAAACCCGGTAGATGCAGATAATACTAATACTCTATGAATTTGTATAAATGAATTTGCAAGGTTAGATAAATTTTGCATTGCACCCATTTCATTTAATTTAATCGGAGGTGAATCAATAATTGTAATTCCATTCTTTACCTTTTCATTTAATTTTATTTCTTTACGAATATGAACAGATGCAATATTTAATAATTCATCAGCAATTAATTCTGAAGTTTTTGATTTACCAGATTTTGTTTGCCCAAATAATACGATTGCATCCCCATTTTTTATCGAGAGTGGTGAAATATGTTTTGAAAAGATTTTATTAAATGAATTAGAGATATTCTTTAAATTAAAATTATTTCCCTTTAATGCTGATAGTTCACGAGTAAATTTTAAAGCCATTGGGTTTTCAAATCCAATTTCGGACAATGAATCAAATAATTCTTGTTCATTTTCGTTTAATTCAGGTTGAATTAATTTATTTACTCTTCTACTTAAGAGATCTATTTCTTGTCTTAATAAAGAAATTTCCATATATAAATCTTTAACGGGAGTAAGTTCATTTTTAATTAAAGGAATTAATTCGTTGTTTAAGCTTAACGTATTTTCTTTAACTTCAATAATTTCTGGGATATTTTTTATAGGCGTAACCGTAATTTCTACAAGCCTATCGTTAGATAATCCTGAGTTACTCAAATCAATTTCTCGCGTATTTGTTACTTCAAAACCACTTTTAAATTTAGCTTTTGCAAGTTTCATTGCCGTTTCATAAGATGTTGATGTAAATCGTTCCAAGTAAAATTAACCTTTTTCCTTACCCCATAAATTATTCAATAATATCTATTTGTCCAACAGTATCTAATGGAACAATTGGCGGTAATTCTGAATATGATAAAACTGTTATTTGCGAAAATACAGGTTCTAAAAATCTCCGAACATATCGACGAATTACTGGAGAAACTAATATTATTGGTTTATCTCCATCTCTGTTCATATTATCAATTTCTTTTTTTATATTTCCAAACAATAAATTAACCTCATCTGGACTGAGTCCCAAATTATATCTTGAATCTAATTCATTTTTTAGAGATTGACCAATTTTATCCTCTAATGTTGGTTTAAATGTAATTACTTTTAATGGTTGGTTTTTAATTCTAAATAAATTTGCAATACTATCTGCAAGAGCTGTTCTAACATATTCAGTAAGTACATCTGGGTCTTTTGATAATCCTATATTATCAGAGATAGATTCTAAAATAACAATCATATTTCGAATAGGAATATTTTCTGATAATAAATTTTTTAACACTTTTTGAATAACACCAATTGAAATTTGGTCAGGAACCAGTCCCTCCACAACCGCATTTTTTTCCTCTTTCATCTTATCAATAATTTTTTGAGTTTCCTGGCGATCTAAAAGGCGATGGCAATTTTTCTTTAAAGTTTCTAATAAATGAGTTGTGATTACAGCTTCAGCTTCTACTGCAGTATGACCTAACACTTCAGCGTCTTCTTTTTGTTTTTCAGTAATCCAAATTGCAGGTAATTCAAAAGTAGGGTCTGTAGTTTCAATTCCTTCGAATGGTAGTTTTTCATCTAATACTAATACCATATATCTATTTGGGTAAACAACACCTTCATCTACAGGAATGCCATAAACTTTAAATCGATATGAATTTGGTTCGAGTTCAACATAATCTCTAATCCGAATTGGAGGAATTACAATTCCAAGTTCGATTGCCAGAGATTTTCTAACCGAAGAAATTCGATTTAATAAATTGCCACCTTGTTTTTCATCAACTAAGGAAATGAGCCCATAACCAACTTCAATTTCAAATGAATCAGGGTGGACTAAATCTTCAATCTGTGGAGGTTCTTCAACAACATTTTCAACTTCAGCCTCTTCTGCTTCTAAAATCTTAAGCTCTTCAGCCTCTTGAAGTTTTATAGACCAATAACCAGCACCTCCAACTAAACTTCCAATGATAAAAAATGGAAAAAAGGGCATTCCTGGCAATAGCCCAATTGAAATCATCGCTCCAGAAGTAATGAATAAAGCACGAGGTTGTGCGGAAAATTGTGCAAAAACTTCAGATCCTAAATTGCCAACTTGACCAGAAGAACGAGTAATAATTATACCTGTTCCTGTTGAAATAATAATGGCTGGAATTTGTGCAACTAATCCATCACCAATTGTTAATAAGCTGTATTTACTTATTGCTTCAGAAAGTAGTAATCCCTCTTGAAGAGACCCAACAATAATACCACCAATAAGATTTATTGCTGTAATTAATAATCCTGCAACAGCATCACCTCTAACAAACTTACTTGCACCATCCATAGAACCGTAAAAATCAGCTTCTTGGGCAATTTCAGATCTTCTTCTCTGTGCTTGTTTATCATCAATTAATCCAGCGTTTAAATCTGCATCAATTGCCATTTGTTTCCCAGGCATTGCATCTAAAGTAAATCGAGCAGCCACTTCAGCAACTCGAGTGGATCCTTTAGTTATAACTACAAAATTGATGATAATTAAAATTAGAAAAATAATAAATCCCACAACAGGATTACCCTGTGTAACAAACTGACCAAATGCATCAATAATTGCACCGGCATGTCCATCAGAAAGAATCATCCGGGTGGTACTAATATTAATTCCTAATCTAAAAAGAGTGATTAATAATAATACACCTGGGAAAACTGCAAATTCTAAAGGTCTAAGAACATAAACAGCCATAAATAAGATAACGAGTGCCCCTGTAAAATTCATTGCTAGAAAGAAATCCATTATCATTGCAGGGACAGGAATAATCATTAAAATTAATAATAGTATAACATAACCAGCGATTGTCAACTCGCTTAAGCGTGTATATTTTGATAATCTTAGAAAAAATTCACTCATAATTAATTCTTTTTCTTCTGAAATACTTTAGCTAAAATTTCTGCAATTGCCATAAAAAACATTTGAGGAACTTCATATCCAATTTCTGCAACTTCGATTAAGGCTCTTGCCAATGGTTTATCCTCTAAAATGGGTATATTATGTTTTTTGGCAATTTCCTTTATCTTTTCTGCTGTTTTGCGTTTTCCCATAGCTAATACTTTTGGAGCTTTCCCTTTCCAATCCATATTATATTCAAGAGCAATAGCAATATGAGTTGGGTTGGTTACAACAACAGTTGCATCGGGTACTGCTTGCATCATCCGCCTTCTACTTGCCTGCATTTGCAGAGAGCGTATTTTACCCTTAACTTGAGGGTTTCCTTCAGTATCTTTTGCCTCTTCTTTAACTTCTTGTTTAGTCATTTTGAGATTTTTTTCATGTTCCCATTTTTGGTATGCATAATCAGCAATTGCAGGAATTATTAATGCAAGAGATACAAGAATAAATATAGTAAACATTTTATTGCCAATAAAACTAATAATTGATTGAATTGGGCTATGAGCAAGCAATGTATAATCAGTTAGCTGACTATTAATTAGGTAAAAACAAATTAACCCGACAATAGTAATTTTAATTACACCTTTTAGCATTTCGGCTATAGATCTCATAGAAAAAATTCTTTTTAATCCTTTTTGTGGATTAATTTTTTCGAATTTAGGCATTACCGCCTTAAACGAGACAATAATTCCTACTTGGACTAAATTTATTGTTAAACCAAGCATAAGAAGAAATATGAAAATTGGCATCAACATATCAATTGCAAAGTTTAATCCTTCAGAGGTTAAATTTTGGATTGTATCCGTTGAGAGAAGTGTATTGGATGATGTTAAATATATTTGTTTTGTAAAATTCAACATATCTATTGATAATGATTTCATCATAAAATAAAGTGTTAAAATTGCACCCGACATAATTACAACAGAATTTAATTCTACACTTTTTACAACTTGTCCTTTTTCTCTTGCATCTTGCCTTTTCTTTGGCGTGGGTTGTTCTGTTTTTTCTTGAGCGGAATCAGCCATTAACTTATAAGTTTTATCGTTTTAGAAATAAAATATTGAGTATCTTGTAGCAATGGTTCTGCTAATGTTTGAAAAATCTCCATTGAAATAGTTATAATAAATAGCCCCATTCCTACTTTTACAGGTAAAACGATTAGAAATACAGGTAAACTTGGCATTATTCGAGCCATTAAAGCAATTGCAGTATCAATCATCATCATAAAAACTATGGCTGGTGCTGCAAGCTGAAGCCCAACATAAAATAAATCATGCCCTGCTTTTACATACATTTCTCCTAACTCAGCAGGAAAATGTCCTGTACCAATAGGTATTATTTGGAAATTATGAACAACAATTTTTATTAAAAAGTGATGAAAATCTAAACTGAAAAAACCGACCATCATTGCTAATGTCCAAAATTGACCTACCAATGAAGATCGTATCATTTGAGTTGGGTCCATCATTTCAGCCATTCCGAGTCCCATTTGTTTTCCTGCAATTGATCCAGCAAAAGTAAATAATTCAAAAATAAAAACACTTCCAAATCCAATAAATAATCCAATTGCAATTTCTTTGACTATTAATGAAATTAATAAAAGAAAAGACATATCCATTGGAAAATTAAATGTCCCCGTAAATGGAAGTACAATTAAAGTTAACATCAATATAAACATAACTCTAACTTTTGGTTTAAATGCATTATATCCAAAATAAGGGAACAAAAAAATCATTGCTGATATTCTTGCAAATGCAAGTATAAAAGTAGGTACCCAATTAAAAGTATAGTCTAAAATTGGAAAAATATCTGTCATTAATAAAGAATTTGAATTTGATTAAAAATATTAATTGTATATTCTACTAATTGATTTAAAATAGATGGAAGCATAAAAAGAAGAACAATACCAACGACCGCTATTTTAGGTATGAAGGTTAAAGTTACTTCTTGAATTGAAGTTGTTGCTTGAAAAATACCAATTAATAAACCAATTAACATTGCAGAACCTAGAATAGGGAAACAGATATTAATTGCAGTCATAATTGTTTCATTGCTTAAAAAAACGACATAATCTAAATCCATTATATTCTAATCCCCGATACTAATGATTCAACTATTAAATTCCACCCATCTACTAACACAAATAACATTATTTTAAATGGCATTGAAATTATTACAGGTGGGAGCATCATCATTCCCATTGCCATTAATACGCTCGCAATAATCATATCTAATAATAACATTGGTAAATAAAGTAAAAATCCAATTTTAAATGCAATTGTTAATTCACTTAAAATATATGAGGGAATTAAAAAAGACATGGAAATTTCTTCTGGTGATGATGGCTTGTTACCAGGATAAAAATTGATAAACATTTGTAAACTTTTTTCATCAACTTGGTTCATCATAAATGCTTTTATTGGTTTCACAGCTTCTTGTATTGCAATTTCCTGGCTTATTGTTTCATTTAAATAAGGTTGTAGAGCATTATTATTAACTTCATCAATTACAGGTGTCATCACAAAATAGGTAATAAATAATGCTAGACCTACTAAAATTTGATTAGATGGTGCAGATTGTGTACCAAGTGCAGATCGTAAAAAATGAAATACAATAATAATCCGAGTGAAACATGTCATCATCATTATAATTGATGGTGCTAATGAAAGAATTGTCATTAAAATTACAATTTTCACTGTTAAACTGAAATCTTGAGGGTTTGATGATTCTTCTAGTCCTAATTTTATTGATGGAAATGTACTTTGAGATAAAGCAAATCCACCAAAAATAAAAACGAAAAACAAAAATATAAGCCATGTGGATCTATTATTATTAAATAATGTTTTTAAATTTGATATTTTATTTTTCATTCTGAATGTATCGCCCTAATAATGAAGAAAATATTGATTTAGAATTTATAGAATTAATTTGATTTTCATCGATTTCATTTTTACTAAATTCAGTAAGCAGATTTATTGATTGGTCTGAAATTCCGAGCAATAGATATTTATCAAATGCTTTTACCAATATAATTTTTTGTTTTGAAGATAAATATTGTTGATAAAGTATTTTTAAATGGTTATTTGCATTTGTATTATTTTTAATAAATGAATTACTGTCTGCAAATTTTGAAATTATAAATATAAGTCCAACTAATAAAATAAAAATGAGGATAATTTTTCCAAAATATCCCCACAAATTAATTTTTGAAGCAACACCAAACTCCTCTTTTAATTCTTCAGCTGAAGGTGAGTGAATATTACTTTTTAAAAATTGATTATTATTAACTTCGTTGCTTGGAATGGAGTCCGTCGCAAAACTAAATCCAAAAAATAGCACAATTACGAGTATTAATTTACTCGCCATTATTTTCCTAAACTTTTCAGTCTTTCTGATTTTTCAATTAAGTTTGTGATTCGTATGGCAAAGTTTTCATCAACAACTACAACTTCACCCTTAGCTAATTGTTTTTGATTCACATAAATATCAACTGGTTCTCCAGCAAGTTTTGCTAGTTCAATTACTGATCCTTTCCCTAGCTGTAAAACTTCTTGAATTGACATTTTTTTTCGACCAAGCTCTATTGTTACATCAAGTTCTACCTCTAAAAGCATGTCAATTTTATTTTCAGAGTTTGCTTCTACTGATGAATCAAGCTCAGCAAAATCAGCTGATTGTACTTCTAATGTTGTATCTTCCGTTGTTTTTCCCATTTATTCTCCTTGTTTATCCTATGATAAATTTTATAAAACTTTTGTA
The DNA here is from genome assembly GCA_014381925.1 of Fidelibacterota bacterium. Taxonomy (GTDB): domain Bacteria; phylum Fidelibacterota; class Marinisomatia; order SCGC-AAA003-L08. The sequence goes on from JACNKR010000066.1 coordinate 16,104, forward strand.
ATTTTAACTGCTTTGCTTCGTCGATGAGAACCTGGATGCCCATCGAAAATATGTTTATTTCCAAAATAAACTGAAATAGGTGAATTTATTTTTGTAGGTAAAAGGAGTACATCTCCTTCTCCTAATTCTAGTATTTCTTTAATAGATAAATTTAATTCCCCTAATACAGCAGAAATATTTCCATTAGTTTCTAATAATATTTCCTCAACAGCTTCTTGATCTTCTATTGTTATTTCATTTATTTCTTCGTGCATTTGAGCTTGAAAATCTTCTTGAAACATAACTTTGCCCAACCAATTATAGGGGTAGCAAATATTCATAAGTGTTTTTGTACCATGAATTATTACTTCTAAAGTTACTACAACAACAGGTTCAGATGAAGAGACTATTTGAGCGTATTCTGGGTTGCTTTCAAACGACCCATATTTTAAAACAATATCATTTTCTGAAAGCCATGCTTTTGTTAATTCTGAAAAGCATTTATCCATCACCCGTTTCATCACTTTTTGTTCAATATGGGTAATTTCTCTTTCTTCTTCCATATCTTTAAAAAGAGTTTGTCCTCCAAATAATTTTTCAACAATAAAAATATTTAGTTTAGAACTCATTTCTAAAATTCCCCGTCCATTAGGTTTTTCAAAATCCATCATATATAAACAACTTGGATTTGTAACGGAGGTAACAAATTCTGAATATGTATATTGTTCAATTGAAAGCTGTCTAATTTCTGCTAATAATCGTAATTGAGCAGATAAATATACACTATATGTTCGACAGAAATTTTCATGTATATTTTCAATCATTCGCTCTTGTTCTTTTGATAATAGTTGAGGGTGGCTAAAATCATAAGGTGAAACTTTTTTTTCATTTCCACCAATTACTTCATAAGAAGTAGTACTATCATCTTCACCTACATTTTTCAAAAGAGCATCAATCTCTTCTTGGCTTAATATTTTTGGCATTTATTAATTCCTTTATTGGATGAAAAATCCACTATAATATATACTATCAATATTTCCAGCATTTAACATTTTATTAATTTCCATAGCTAATTCTTTTTTAGATTTTTCATTAAATTCCATAGATGCTAATTGGTCCATTGTATGTCTTCTTAAATATGAAATAAATAAATCTTTAAATTGTGTTTCACGAGATCCCATTTCATCCATAATTAATTGATCACTTGTTTCAACAACAAAACTTGCTTGAATAACATGCATCCCCTTCGACCCAGCCGGATTTACCATTATATCTTTAAATTCTTTAGATATACCAAAACTTCTATTCATTACACCTGATAATGCTTCTTCCGCGTATTCTTCTTCTAGTTTTTGTGCTTGAATTTCTTCATAATTTGGAATTAAAGTATATTTAGACATTATAAACCCACCATAAATAGCTAGGATACTAAGGACACCAATGACTGCATACATCATTATGGGTGAACCTTCATCCTTTTTATCTTTTGTCTTAGTTACTATTTCTTCTTGACTATCTATTGATTCGTTTTCATCAGCCATTTAAATCATCCTTAATTTAATTAAAAGTAAAGTTTTCAATATATACAGTATCAATATATCCTCGTGTTAGAATATCATTATTTATTGTTTTTACAATACCAGATAAAGCATTATCATTATATTCAATCATTGACATAAAATCAAAATCATGAGTTTTAACATAATTAACCATCATATCTTGTAGTTGTGAATGCCTCGTTTTAAGTTCATATAAAACAGAATCATCTTGAGTTTCAATAGATAGTGTAAACCTGACTAAGTCTTCAAATGCATTTTCTTTATATGGATTTGACATTATGTCTTTTACTCTATAAATCTTACCTTCTGCACCTAATACTTTTGGTCTTCTTAGCTTAGCCTGTTTTTCAATTAAACGAGTCTCTAAAATATCTCTTTCAAGAAGCTCTATATAATTTGGCATAATAATATTACTTGTTAAAAAATAACCGTAATATGCAATTGGTGCAGAAATTACTATTAAAGTAAGCTTACTTATTAATCGGAATAACATTTGCATTAATTTTTAACCTAACCTAATATAATGAGATTTTAATATATGATTATAATAATCCGTCATAAAATTAGCGTTTTAAATTTATTGCTTCTTCTAAGATTTGATCGGAAGTTGAAACAACTTTTGTTGATGCTTGAAATCCTCTTTGAGAGACAATCATATCTGTAAATTCATTTGCTAAATCGACATTAGACATTTCAAGAGCACCTGAGACAATTGAAGAATTTGAATTTATTGCACTATCAATAGATACATTTCCACTTGCATTTGTTTCCATGAATGAATTTCCACCTGCTTTTTCTAATCCTGATGGGTTTTTAAATATTGCCGTTGCTATTTGAGCAATCGTTCGTGTATCTCCATTTGTAAATTGAGCAATAACATTTCCTGAATTTTCAATATACATATTTTCAAAAGTTCCTGTTGCCCTTCCATCTTGGTCAAATACAGAAAGCGTGGACATTAATCCGTTAGCAGATAATCCACTTATTCCATTATGTCCATCCACATCAATATTAATAGATAAATTAGTCTGTCCATCATTTATTGTTAAACTAGAAATTTCAGTATCGTTAAATGAAAATGAATTGGCTATTATATTACCATTTGAATTAAAATTAACTGTACCTGAACCACCGCTAATTATTTGTTCATTTTCAGTTGTCTCTACTTGCCAAGCCCACTCATTACCTTCTTTTGGTGTAAATTTAAGTATAATATTATGTGCTTCGCCTAAACTATCATATATAACAGCAGACCCTGAAACAGATGTTGCATCGTTTCCAAATGAAGAATGAATAGGATTAATTCCATTTAAAACTTCTGCAATTTGAATTTCTGTTTCTGAATTTCCAGACTGATTATCTCTAATTTCAATTTGATTAGACCCTGTAAAAGTTACAGAAGAATCAGTGAAAATTGCTTCTAATTCTAATTTTAAATCTGCAATTGTACTATTTTCATTTAATTCTATACTTGTTTGAGATGGTGAAGAACCATCTGAAAGTTTTGAACCAGATAAATTCATTGAGAAAACATTCCCATTAAAGTAACTTGATAATTGTACAACATCTTTTAATAGTGTATCAGTTGAAATTTGAGCATTAGGATCTGTTTCTAAAGCTTGAGTTGTTAAATCCATGGATTCACCTAATTGCCATACTGAAGATGTTGCAGAGTTGCTCGAACTTAAGTTCCCAGATAATCGTAGATTTTGAGTTGCGATTGGGCTTGAAATCATATTTGTATCTATTTGAATATTATCCAATGTTTCCGATACAGATACTTGACCAAAAGAATCGGCCATCCAGCCTCTTACAGCCATTCCAGTATTATTTACTAAGTTTCGGTTTGCATCAAAATGAAAACTCCCGTCTCTTGAATATACTTGATTTCCATTATCATTAAGTACAAAAAAGCTATTACCTTGAATTGCTAAATCAGTAATATTCCCAGTTGCTTCAAGCATTCCTTGATTAAATAATGTTTGCACAGAGCTTGTTCCTACTCCTAAGCCAATTTGTTTTCCATTAATAAATTGATTGTTAGATACTTGATTGGAGTTTATTGTTTGATTAAAAGTATCAGCAAATGTTAATCGACTTCCTTTAAACCCAACTGTATTTATATTTGCAATGTTATTACCTAAAATATCTAATTTTGTTTGGTGGTTTTTTATTCCCGATACCCCCGCATATAGTGATCTTAACATATAATTATTCCTTTTAAATTTTTATTTAATTATGATTGTTTTATTTCTAATACTTCATTTAATGATATTGATTGGCCATTTACCATTAATACAATACCTCCTTCTTCAAATGTAATTCCTTCAATTACACCTGAAATTAATGGAGTTGCTGAAACAGAAGCTTCTGTTGAATCATATGCCGAGACAAAATAACTATAATCTCCTTCAGTTACTATATCTCCAATTGCATTTTCTCCATTCCATTCAATATTATTTATACCTTCATTGAAATTGGTTTCTGTAATGGTTTTAACAATATTACCAGCAGAATCTTTTATTGTTACGGTAACAGTTTCAGCTGGACTTTCAAGTTTAAATTGAAGGTTTATATCATCCCCTGTATATGAAAATTCATTACCAGAAGCAATTGCATTTTTTCCGATTAATGTTGTTGCAAGTGTATTATTAATTGACTGTGTCATCATATAATCAGATAATATACCCTCTTCCATAGTCCCATTTAAATTTTGCAATTGCTCTAGTGAACTAAATTGTGCGAGTTGAGAAGCAAATTCATGGCTTTCCATTGGTTTTAGTGGATCCTGGTGACTTAACTGAGTTACTAATAGTTGTAAAAATTCATCCTTTGCCATAGTATTTGCATTTTGACCTGCAAGAACTTGTGCTAATCCACCATTATTACTTATTTGATTTAATGTATTCATTTTTTTCCTTTAAATAAGATAATTTAATTTAAAAATTGTGTCTTGGTTTAATTGTATTTTTGATTTTTCTTTTTCATTTTTAATAAAAACAGGCTTCTTTTCTTCTGAATTTTTTAAATTACCTATAATTATAACAGAATCTAATTCGGGCATTTTATCTTTAATGGATATTTCTATACTCTTTAATTGATCTTTTATATCATCAATTAAAATAGAATTAATAATTATTGTTAATTCATTTTTTATTTTTTTTATATTAATTGATAAGTTTCCTTTTTTCGTTTTAATTTCAAACTCACCTGTATGATCTCCCGCAATCTCACCCTTAATTTTTGTATTAAAATGATTAATTAGATGGAGTAAAGTATCTTTAAAATCATCTTGAAAATTATTCATATTTGATGAAGAGGATGAATCATCTTGAAAATTAATATCAATATTATTATTGGGTATTTCAAATTGTTCTTTTAAAACCCCTTTTTCAACTTTTTTGTTATATAAATTTATTTCCGTTAATAATTCAGGTGAATTATCGTTATTTTTGCCCTTTTTTTCAGAACTATCATTATTAATTGAAAAAACAATTTTACTATGTCCAGCTTCATGAATTTCAGTAATTCTATTAATATTTAGAAAATGAGTTTTATTTGTTTTGTTCTTTAATTTGTTTTTTTGTGAAATGTTTTGTTGAATAATTATTGAAGGGTCCGCTTTAATTTGTTTTCTGCTAATATTTTTTTTCTGATTTAAGTTAAAAAATTGGTTGTTTTTTATTGGCAATTGTTTTTTTTTAACTAAATTTAATTCAGTATTTTTATTTGCTTTGCTATTGCCTATTACATTTAACTTATTTTTTGTTCCAGTATTTAATTTCGAATTTATAGGTGATATATTTAATTTTTTTAGATTTTGATTATTCTCTTTTGAGCTTTTTGGTTTCTCATTTAAATTAATTTTAGATTTTCTATCTAATCCTTCGGTAAATTTTTCTATAATCTCCTTAGATGTTTGATCTTTACCATTTGAATTGATTCTATTTGCAGAATTAAATTGATTCTGTTTTACAACTTCCCAAATTTTAGTTTTGCCAACATTATTCTTCACTTGTGATAATGATAAATTAATATTATTATTTTGTGATAATTGCATTAAGATTGTTCCAAAACTGCGAGTTTTCGAGTAATATTTGCTGCTCGTTTATTATCGAGAGCAAGTAATAAATTTTGTCTTTTCTTAGGCTTCATTTCAAAGTAAATTCTCATTACAGTATTATCATCTACATTTTTTAAAATAGATGCCATATCTTTGAGTTTCATTGCTTCGTAAGTTTTCGCAAGACTTTTTAAGTTTGCTTCTTTTTCTTCCATATTAGTTTTTTTAATTGCAAAAACTTCAAGTTGTTGGTTTAAAATATCTAATTGATTTTGAGTATCTGCAATTTCGATATCTTTTAATTTTAAATTTGCAGTCAATACTTCTAATTCATTAGATAAACTATCTTTTAGAGTAATGAACAAACTATCTTTCAACGCTATTTCTGCAATATGAATGCTATCATTATTTGTAAAAATTACTAATAAACTATCAATTGTGTTTTCATAATAATTATGTTTATTTTCAAAATCTCTTAAATTTCGTTTATATGAAATAAGTTGACTTTTTAATACCTCTGGGTTAATTGGTTTATCTTTAATTAAAAACTCCCATACTATATCTTCTGGACTTTTAGGTTCAGGCAGTGGAGTATTTTGACTTAAAATCATAAACGAGATTCCAATTGAAGCTAAGAATACAGCAAGTAAGCCACCGATTAATTTTAATATTTTCATGATTTATTTTCTTTCTTTTTATGTGAAATTTTTCCACCGATTTCATCAAGCTCTTTTTGTTCAATCTTACTTTGTTCAATCTTAAATTTTTTCATGTCACTCTCTTTTAACTTATCTAAAATTTTTCTAGACTTTGATGCTTCTACTAATTCATCTTTTTTTAAAATTAAAGATTTATTTTTTTTCTGAATTTCTTTCTTTTGATTATCAATAGTTGAATTTACTTGATTAACATAAGAATTATTTCTCAACATATCTCCCGTATTATCAATTGAAGTATTTTTATTATTTAATACATTCATTTTTTTTGACTCTAATTTAGATAAAGTATTTTGTTCCTCATTGAGTTCATTCTGAGCCAAAACAACTTCCGTAGATTTTTGATCTTCTTGAATTTGTTTAACATCTAATATTTTTTGATATGAAAATTGATATGCCATTTTCTAATTTTAAATTATACAGTTACATTATCAATATATATGCCAAAAGAGTAAAATTTATAAAAAAAGAGGGTTTTAAGTAGATAAAGATTGATGACGTGGATATATAAGAGGAAATTTATTCTACCTATGTAAAAAGGAAGAGGAAAAAATTACCTAAAAAAAAGAAAGGCTCAATATAAATGAGCCTTTCTAAAAGAAGATATGAAGTTTTTATTTATTAAGCTGTATAAATACTAACTTGTTTTTTTGAACGACCCTTAGGTTCAAATTTAACTCGACCATCTGCAGTTGCAAACAATGTATGGTCTTTTCCAATCCCAACATTTTGACCTGGATAAATTTTAGTACCTCTTTGCCGTACAATGATTGATCCTGCTGTAACAACTTGACCATCAGCACGCTTAACACCTAAATAATTAGGATTACTATCGCGTCCATTTTTTGAACTACCAACACCTTTTTTATGTGCCATAGAATTATACTCCTTTCAGGGCTACCCCTGAGTAATACTATTTATTTTAATTGTAGAGAAATTTTGACGATGCCCTTGTTTCTTTTGATACCCTTTTCGTCTTTTAAATTTAAAAACGATGATTTTTCTATCTCTACCATGTGAAACAAGTTCTGCTTCAACAGAAGCATTCTTAACATACGGTTTCCCAAAAACTTTATCATTATCATTAGAAATATAAAGTACTTTATCATATGATAAAGAATCACCTGTATTTCCTGATTGAGTAGGTACTTTCAAAGTCACACCTTGTTCGGCTATGAATTGTTTCCCTGATATTTCAACTAATGCTTGCATATTTAACCCTTATTTGAGCCTAGTAATTTATTTATATAATTTAATACATTCAAATAGTTTTAAATATTTTCTGTAATGAAATTTTTTCGTTTTTTTGAATATACTTTAAATTTATCTCTAAGTATAGTGTTATCCTCTTCAAACTCTAAATAAAGCCAATTATTCCACATCATTTTATTAATTAATTTTGGTTTATTTTCTTTGATATAGTTGTATAAAGTTGGATGAAGATGTATAACTAATCTTTTATCATTTGCTTTTTTCTTAAATCTTTTTACCCAGTTTTCAATTGAAGTAATTACAGTATCTTTCGAAGCTATACGACCAACACCACTACACAATTCACATTCTTCACTTAATGTAGCCATTAATGATGCTCTAATTCTTTGCCTTGTCATTTCTAATAATCCAAAATTAGAAAATTCACTTACAGATACTTTAGCTCTATCTCTTTTTAAATGTTTTCTAAATTCATCATAAACTTTTTTACGATTTTTTGCTTGTAATAAATCAATAAAATCAATCACAATTAATCCACCAGTATCTCTAATCCGTAGTTGCCTTGCTATTTCTTTTGCAGATTCAAGATTAATTGCCATTGAATTTTGTTCATGATCCTTTTTACCAATAAAACGGCCAGAATTAATATCAATAACGAGCATTGCTTCTGTTTGCTCAATTACAAGGTGAGCCCCACTTTTCATCCACACTTTTTGTTTTAAACATTTTTCAATTTGGGTTTCTATATTATAATTATCAAAAACAGTTCCCTTGCTTTTAAATTGAGAAATGCAACTTATTTGGTCGGGAGAAACAGTTTTGACATAACTATAAAGCCTTTTATATAATGTTTTATCATCTATTTCCATTTTCGAAATATCAGATGTAAAAAGATCTCTAATAACCTGATCAACAGTTTCATAATCTTCATAAACAATTATCGGTGCGGTACGATTTTTAACCCGATGGTTTAAAGTTCTATAATTTTCCATTACTAATTTAAAATCGTGTTGTAAGATTTTATCATCTTTGCCCTCAGCAATTGTCCTGAGAATTAATCCTGCACCGGCAGGTTTAATTTCTTTAGCAAATGATCGTAGTCGCCTTTTTTCATATTTATCATCAATTTTTCTTGAAATTCCAATATAATTATTATTTGGAACAACAACCATTAAACTTCCTGGTATTGAAATATTAGTTGTAACTCTAGGACCCTTTTCACCATAAGGCTCCTTTATTACTTGAACTAAAATATCATCTCCAATCTTGAAATCTTTTGCAGGGTTTATTTCCTTGGGTTTACCCTTTTTTCTAGGAGAAGGAGATTCATCATCTTCGTCATCAAATGATAAATTAGACATGAATTCAGAATTTCCAATTTCAGAAAATGGTAAAAAAGCATTTAATTCATGACCAATATCTACAAATGTGGCTTGCATTCCAGGTAAAATATTTTGAATTTTACCTTTATAGATATTACCCACCATTCGCTGATGATCTGGTAATTCAAAAAATAATTCAACTAACTCTTTGTTTTCAGTGATCGCAATTCGCGTGCTACCAGCTGTAACATTTATAAAAATTTCTTTAAGCATAACAGGGTCCATCCGTTTAATAATCGTTAATTACATCTCTATCAATTTCATCATGATAGATGTGTGTATTGCCTGTTTAGATGGGTTAGAAGAATCTTATCGGTAGGCTACAAAAATAAATAAAATAAAATCTAAAAATTTAAAATAAGAAATAATCTTTATTGTTGATCAATTAAGTACTGCTAAAATATAGTAAAAATAAAAAATGTAGTGCCTAAATTATATTCTAATCCAACTATGTTAATTTATATGGTTTTTATGGATATAAGAAGTTATTTAATCAATTAGAATTTTGTAATGGTCTTCAAATTCAGGAGTTTTAATCATTCTAATTGCATCCCAAGTTAAATCGGTACATGCTTTTGCGCACGCTTCACATCCTATACATTCATTCCATCTCACTTGTACAGGTGGAATTGGAATAGAGTATTTATCAATTGGGTTTGGTTCAATACAGTCAACGGGACAGAATGGAACACAAACCTGGCAACCGGTGCAATTATCTTCATCAATAACTGCAATTAATTTTGGTTTTACTTTCTTTTTTCTTACAACATCATTTAGTTTAGGTAATGTTCTATATCTATTTGATGATTTAACTTGCATTCAATTTCCTATAAAATATCCTATAATCAGAGTGGCAAAATTACAGGAATTATAAATTTATCACCAATGAGTTTATTTTAAAGATTTTAAATTAAATTATTTTATAATGTTAATCTTTACACGCTGTTGAAACTATTGTAAATTATCGGTTCTGGAAACCATGATAAAATCCTTTAAAGACCAATCAGATAAAGTTACATCACCTGAAAAAATTATAGAAGATTCAATTTCTGAACCCTCTTTGCGTCCTCAAACTGTATTAGAGTTTATTGGACAAAAGGAGGTTCTTGAAAATTTATTAGTATATATTCAGGCAGCAAGAGAACGAAACGAAGCATTAGATCATGTTTTATTATTTGGGCCACCTGGATTAGGGAAAACAACATTGGCGAGTATCATTTCAAAAGAAATGAATACAAATATTAGGATGTCTTCTGGGCCAATAATTGATAAACCTGGAGATTTAGCTGGAATATTAACAAATTTATCAAACCAAGATGTGTTTTTTATAGATGAGATTCACCGAATTACAAGCGTAGTTGAAGAATATTTATATTCAGCGATGGAAGATTATACAATTGATATTATGTTAGATAAAGGCCCTAATGCAAGAAGTATCAAGCTAAATTTAAATCCATTTACACTTGTAGGGGCTACAACAAAATTTGGAAATTTAACTTCTCCAATGCGAGATAGATTTGGTGTAGTATTAAGAATGAATTTTTATTCTGAGGATGAGTTGGTTAAAATAATAAATAGATCTTCAGGCATTTTAGAGATTGAAATCGATACAAATGGTGCAAGTGAAATTGCTAGAAGGTCAAGAGGGACCCCGCGTATTGCAAATCGAATTTTGCGAAGAGCAAGAGATTTTGCTCAAGTAAAGTCAAAAGGTAAGATTACAAAAGATGTTGCATCTATGGCCTTAGATAAAATGGGGATTGATCAGTCTGGGTTAGATGAAATTGATAGAAGAATATTAAATTCTTTAGTAGATAAATATAATGGAGGTCCAGTTGGTCTGGATACTCTGGGGGTTTCAATTTCTGAAGATGCAAGGACAATAGAAGAAGTTTATGAACCTTTTTTAATAAAAGAAGGGTTTATTCAAAGAACACCACGAGGGCGAATTGCTTTGAATAAAACATATAAGTATTTGGGAAAACCCAATAAACAAAAAACAATTATTTAATAAGTAGGAGTACAAAAGATGCTTTTTGGATCAGTAGAAAAACCACCTAGACTATCAGAATTTGAAATGACAATTCCTGATCGGTTAATTGCACAAAAACCAGCAGAGAATAGAGATAATTCAAAACTAATGGTTTTGCATAGAGATGATCAGGCAATTGAACATAAACAATTTTCAGATTTACCAGATTATATGAAAAAAGGAGATGTATTAGTTTTAAATAATACATTGGTTTACCCTGCTAGAATTTATGCTTACAAAGATAAATCTCAAGCAAAAGTAGAAATTTTCCTATTACGAGAATTAGAAGATGACTTGTGGGAAGCAATGGTGAAGCCTGCAAGAAAAGTAAGGATTGGAAATAAACTTCATTTTGGTGATGGTATATCTTGTGATGTAATCGACAATACTGTTTCTGGTGGTCGAGTACTTCGGTTTGAATATGATGTTAAATCTGTTTACCCGTTTATAGATAAAATGGGAATGGCACCACTTCCACCATATATTACAAGAGAACCTGAAGAAGTTGATAAAGAAAGATATCAAACTGTTTATGCATCGGTAAGAGGTTCTGTTGCTGCACCAACAGCAGGATTACATTTCACTGAAGATCTTTTAGATAATTTAAAGGTGAAAGGTGTGAAAATTGGAAATGTAACATTGCATATAGGGTTAGGTACATTTAGACCTATTATGGTTGAAGACTTGACTCGTCATCATATGGATTCTGAATATTATCATGTTCCAGCTGAAACTGCAGAAATGATTAATACTGCAAAAAGAAGACGGAAAAAAATTATTCCAGTTGGTACTTCAACCGTGAGAGCCCTTGAAACAGTTTCAACAATTGGCTTTGATATAACTCGAAGTGAAGGTTGGACTGATAAATTTATTTATCCACCTTACCATTTCAAGCTGTGTGATCAATTTATTACTAATTTCCATCAACCTAAATCTACTTTAATGATGTTAGTTGCAGCATTTGCCAAAAAAGATTTTCTTTTAAAAGCATATAAAGAAGCAAAGAAAAAGAAATATCGGTTTTACAGCTATGGCGATTCTATGATGATTGTCTAGGAATTTAATAAAGATAGAACAATTGAATTATCGTATTGGACAGGGTTTTGATACTCATCAACTAGAACTTGATACCCCTCTAATTATTGGAGGGGTTTCTATTCCATTCCATAAAGGGTCTAAAGGTCATAGTGACGGCGATGTCTTATTCCATGCAATTGTTGATGCACTTTTAGGTGCAATTTCTGTGGGTGATATTGGAACTCATTTTCCGTCAAATGATGTACAGTGGAAAGGAGCTGAAAGTAAGACTTTTTTATCACATGCATTTTCATTAGTCAAGAGTTATGGCTATAAAATTAATAATATTGACTCCACAATAATTTTACAAGAACCCCATGTCTCTCCTTTTATTCCTAAAATGAAAAGTAATATTTCTAAAATATTAAATATTAAATTGAAAAATATTTCAGTTAAAGCAACGACAACAGATTATTTAGGATTTGTTGGGAGGGGTGAAGGGATATCTGCATCTTCAATTATATTATTGAAAGAAAAAAATGAGCATTAAAGTAAGGTTTGCACCAAGTCCAACGGGTTATTTACATGTGGGGGGATTAAGAACGGCATTATATAATTATTTATATGCAAAAAAGAATGATGGAAAAATAATATTAAGGATTGAAGATACTGACCAAAGCCGAAAAGTTGAAGGTGCTGTAGAAAATTTAATTTCTACTTTTAAAAATATTGGTATTGAATTTGATGAAGGTCCATCACAAGGTGGAGATTTTGGTCCTTATTTTCAAAGCCAGAGATTAGATATTTATAAAGATTATATTCAAAAATTAATTTTAAATAAAAGTGCATATCCATGCTTTTGCTCCTCTGACCGATTAACTAAAATTAGAGAAAAGCAAAGTGAAAATAAAGAGCCAATAAAATATGACCGTCATTGTTTGAGCTTAGCAGATTCTGAAATTAATTCTCGAATGAATAATGAAAAATATGTTATACGATTAAAAATTCCAAATGAAGGCGAAGTCATTTTTTATGATCAAGTTCGGGGAAAAGTTTCAATTGAGTGTAAAGAAATTGATGATCAAGTTTTAATTAAAACAGATGGTTTCCCTACATATCATTTTGCAAATGTTGTTGATGATTATTTAATGGGGATTACCCATGTAATGAGAGGAGAAGAATGGTTACCATCAACTCCTAAACATGTATTGTTATATCAAGCATTTGATTGGAAACTTCCTAAATTTATACATTTACCCTTACTTTTAAACCCCGATAAATCAAAATTATCTAAAAGGCAGGGTGATGTTGCTGTTGAGGATTATTTATCTAAGGGATATTTATCAGAAACACTTATTAATTTTGTTGGGCTTTTAGGTTGGCATCCAAAAGATGATAGAGAAATATTTAATTTAGATGAACTTATAAATGAATTTTCTATTAAACGAGTTCAAAAATCAGGTGCAGTTTTTGATAAAGAAAAATTAAATTGGATGAATGGTCAATATTTAAAAGAAATGAAAATTTCTACTATATTAAATAGAGTGGTACCTATATTTGAAGATGCTGGAATTGATATTTCAGATACTCGAAAATTTAGTGCTGTTGTTGAAAATGCAAGACAGCGAGTAAGTACACTTCCTGAAATGATTGAGCATTCGATACCATTTTATTCAGAAATTAATTTTATAGAAGAAGATAAACTAATTCTCACATCAGAATCCTCACAAAAAGTATTTAAAGTATTAAGTGATAAATTGTTAAACTCTAATGATTTACAAGAAATAAATATTAAACAATATATTAAAGAAGCTGGAATAGAAACAAATGTGAAAGGTAAAGATTTATTTTTACCAATTCGCCTAGTTCTTTTTGGCGAAAAACATGGTCCTGATATTGCATTAATTATTTCAATTTTAGGAAAAAAAGAATCTATTAAACGGTTAACTAATTTTCATTAAATAATAAAAAATACCCTGAAATTTCATAGTTAAGGTTTGATATTTCATGGTAAAATCAGTAGGGTTGTGTGTGAATTATATCAATAAAAATCAAGTTAATTCAATTTATTTTTGGAAAACTCATAATGGTGCTGAATTTGATTTGTATTGGAAGGCGAAAGGAAATAAATGACAGACGAACAAAAACAAACAAATTTTATTCGTGAAATTATTGACGAAGATTTAAAAAATGGAAAAAATGATGGTCGTATTCATACTCGTTTTCCACCTGAACCCAATGGATATTTACATATTGGTCATGCAAAATCGATATGTATTAATTTTGGTCTTGCTCAAGATTATAATGGTAAATGTAACCTGAGGTTTGATGATACAAATCCCGTAAAAGAAGAAGATGAATTTGTCAATTCAATAATTGAAGATGTGGATTGGCTTGGATTTGATTGGAAAAATGGACCACTTTATGCTTCCGATTATTTTGATCAAATGTTCGATTATGCTATTAAATTGATTAAACTAGGTAAAGCATATGTAGATGACCAATCGGGCAATCAAATTAGAGAAACTCGTGGGACTTTAAGTGAGCCTGGTGTAAATAGTCCATTTAGAAATCGTACAACTCAAGAAAATATAGATCTTTTTCAACAAATGAAAAATGGTGATTTTGGTAATGGCGAGAAGGTGTTAAGAGCTAAAATTGATATGTCCTCACCCAATATTAATTTAAGAGATCCAATTTTATATCGAATATTGCATGCCACGCATCATCGAACAGGAAATAAATGGTGTATTTATCCAATGTACGATTGGGCTCATGGAATTGAAGATTCAATTGAAGGAATTACTCATTCTATTTGCACATTAGAGTTTGAAGCACATCGCCCTTTATATGATTGGTTTTTAGAACAGCTTGAAGTCTTTCATCCACAACAAATTGAATTTGCTCGCTTGAATATTAATTATACCGTAATGAGTAAGCGAAAGTTGAAATTACTTGTTGATGAAAACCATGTTTCTGGATGGGATGATCCACGAATGCCAACATTATCTGGATTACGACGACGCGGTTATACTCCTGAATCAATTAGAAATTTTGTAGATAAAACAGGAGTTGTGAAGCGAAATGGAGTTTCTGACATTGCATTATTAGACCATAGTTTACGAGAAGATTTAAATAAAAAAGCGATTCGTGTAATGGCAATTCTTAATCCATTAAAAGTTGTAATTACAAATTATCCAGAAAATACAACCGAAGAAGTGGATTGTGTAAATAATCCTGAAGATGAATCTGCTGGAAAACGAAAAGTACCGTTTTCTAGAGAAATTTATATAGACAAATCGGACTTTATGGAAGATCCTCCAAAAAAGTTTTTTAGATTAGGTTTAGGCAGAGAAGTGCGGTTGAAGCATGCATATTATGTTACTTGTGAAAATATTATAAAAAATGAAAATGATGAAATCATTGAAATTCATTGTACGTATGATCCAAAATCTAAGGGTGGGTGGTCAAATGATGGGCGTAAAGTGAAAGGTACTTTGCAGTGGGTTTCAGTTCAACATGCATTAAATGCAGAAGTTCGTTTATATGATTCTTTATTTTTAAATGAATCACCTGAGAAAGTAGAAGATGGAAAAAGTTTTTTAGATAATATAAATTCAGATTCACTTGTGATAAATAATAATTGCAAAGTAGAACCTTCATTAATAAATGCAAAAATAGGTGAATATTATCAATTTATGCGAATTGGTTATTTTTGTGCAGATAAAGATTTTACAAGCAATAACCCTGTTTTTAATAAAACCGTTGGACTAAGAGATTCATGGGGGAAAAAACAAAAATAAATACGTATTAAATATCTTCTAAGTTTTATTAGTCGGGTGATAATAAATTAATTAAAATATAAAATATGTGCCCCACTCGTCTGTTTATCTATTACGCATTTTGAATTATATTTTAAAGCTAAACTTCGGAGGAATGGAATGGCTTTTTGTTTTATGATGTTCGTATGCCCTTTTTCAATTCCTTGACCATGAATAACTTTTAACCCTTTATAATTCCCTCTAATTGCATTATTAACACCATCAAGTATTTTTTCCTTTGCTTCAAACCAATCTTCACCACTAGGTGCAACATCGATAATAAATAATTCGTTTTTTGAAGAATCATAAATATTTTGTGAACATTTTGGACAAAATTTAATATTCATATCATTTATTATCATTTCACAATTTGTGCATTTCATATTATGGTATTAAATCAATTCCAAATTTTTTAGTTATAATTGCAGTTATAATAAAGCAACATAGTGTGAGTATTATTGAACCTAAAAGTGAAATCCAAAAGTTAATTCCTTTAGATAATATCCAAGGTAAAAATATAAACATTGGCATTGTTGGAACTACATACCAAAATGTATAATATGCATGTTTGCTAATTTTTTCTATATTTTGATTTTCAATATAAAGCCAAACCATAACCATTATTGTAATTAGTGGAAGTGATGAAATTAATGCACCTAGTTTAGAATGTCGTTTCGCTATTTCTGAAATAATAACAATGATAAAAGCAGTAATTGAATATTTAACTATGAGAAAACTCATTTAATTATTGAATTTAATTATAGGCAAAATACTTATCATTCCCATAACTCAGTAGTCAAACGAATATTATCAATTTTATTTTTTAGATTGATTATTGCATTTTCTAAATTATTTCCCCCTGCAATAGTTATAACTACTGTTAAATATATTGTAGATTTTGGATATAATGAAAACTCATTGGTATTTAATAGGCTTCTTACATCTAAACTTTCATCTATCCAACCAGTCTGTGTTATTGGATTCCCATTAAATGCAAATTTAGTTTCATTCCCAGTTATAGGGTTTATCATTGGTTGACCTGAGTTAGATAATCCTTTAAGTGCAAAAATAATTTGTTCTGGGCCAATAATTCCATTTTCATTCCATTCATTATTTGGTGTATTTTTTCTTAATATTCGATGATTATTAACTATTTCCGTTGGAATTGTTTCATCATTAAATTTTAAAAATGTATAACCCACGACAAATGTTTCATTTTCTTCAAAAGGGGAGTATGTATAAACTAATGCCCTGGATGAGTCATACCCTGTTGAATTATTATTACCGTTAATATCAATATCAGTATGAAATCCTATGAAAATATTATTAACTATTTTATGACTAATATTTGTTATTGAATATTCTTGAAAAATTGTTTTTGAATAATCTGAATCTAAATATCCCCAAACTGAATGTGTAAATTCTAAATTTATATGTGGTTGAGATAGAGGTGGAATTTGGATGGAATCAGATTGTAATGCTGACCATGTCATTAAATCACCTTTAATTTCAGGCATTCCATTTATATCCATAGGAAAACCTTTTTCAAATGGCCAATTAATAAACTCATTATTAATCATATTTGGTTCTAATAAAAAAACACCCAGTGAGTCATTACTTAATATTGTAGTATAATTACTTCGTGGGGAAGAGCCAACCCAGGCGATATTTGCAAAATGGTTTGAATCAGATTCACTTCCAACCCATAAACCAGTTTGATAAATTGCAAATTCAGTCGAATTATTTGAAGTAGAATCTCTTATATCATGTGAAATCCCATCAATTTCACCTGTAC
This sequence comes from Fidelibacterota bacterium, assembly GCA_014381925.1. Lineage (GTDB taxonomy): Bacteria > Fidelibacterota > Marinisomatia > SCGC-AAA003-L08. The sequence continues at coordinate 33,680 of JACNKR010000066.1, forward strand.
TTTGAACGCTTAAATTTATTTGATCAAAATGTAAATTGACTGTATTATGTGATTGAAGTTTTATTTGATTATCTATTTCTTCTAATGGACGAGATAAAAATTTCTGTTTGCACCCAATAAAAAATAAAATAATTAAACAAAATATAAAATAAGATTTAATTAATTGTATCATGAATAATATAATCAATTTATTAAAAAATACTTAAGTTAGAAAATGAAAATCTTTATATTAAATTTTGAAATTTCATTTTTTACCATATTATTAAATAACATTAATTTTTTACTATGAATCAAAATAAAAATATATTCAATTCACCCGCAAAAATAAATTTGGGATTGCGAATTCTAAATAAACGAGTAGATGGATACCATAATTTAGATACCATTTTTTGTGAACTTGAATTTGGAGATGAAATTCAATTTATCGAATCAGATAATTTTGAATTGACGGCAGAGGGAATTAAAGTTCCTACTGATGAGTCAAATTTGATTCATAACGTTTATAAAATATTACAATCAAAAATTAAGGGTAATTTTCCTCAATATAAAATTCATTTAATTAAACAAATTCCAATTGGGGCTGGTTTAGGTGGAGGGTCAAGTAATGCAGGAATAACTATAAAAGCACTTAACCAATTGTGGGGTTTGAATTTATCAATGAAAGAAATGTATTTAACTGCCATGAAATTAGGTGCAGATGTTCCTTTTTTCATAAATGGAGGAGTTCAACATGCAACAGGTATAGGTGAAATATTAACTCCTATAAACTCTGAATTTATTAAAGACAAAAAAATAGTGCTTATATGTCCTAATTTTTCTATTTCTACAATATGGGCATATAAAAATGTAAATAAGTTTTTGAATGTTAAAAAAGATATCACTAAATTTTCACCCTTAGAAACGCCAGTAAAATGGCAGTTATTTGAAAATGACTTTGAAAAAGTCGTAAAATCAACATATCCAGAGATCGAGGAGATAATTCAAACCCTGAAAAATGGGAATGCATTGTTTGCTGGTTTGTCGGGCAGTGGTTCGACTGTGTATGGTATTTACGATCAAACTATTGATCTTAATAAAATCCGAAAACAATTTTCGGGTACTTACCGCACTTTCGAAACCAATATTAAAATATAATTGTTGATAATACAATATTTAGTTTTTATTGGGGCGTAGCACAATTGGCAGTTGCATCTGACTGTTAATCAGACTGTTGGTGGTTCGAGTCCACCCGCCCCAGCGATAAAAAATACTGGGGGATCGTTCAATGGTAGGACACATGGTTTTGGTCCATGGAATCGGGGTTCGACTCCCTGTCCCCCAGCATAAGTTATGAAAGTATTTAGCGGAAGATCAAATTTAAAACTTGCTGAAGGAATTGCTGATTATTTAGGAATTCCTCTTGGTGATGTGAATATTCACGATTTTAGCGATGGTGAAATTCATGTGGCATTCGAAGAAAATATCCGAAATGAGGATGTTTATATTATTCAATCCACAAATCCTCCTGCCGAAAACTTTTTAGAATTATTATTAATGCTAGATGCCGCACGAAGAGCGTCAGCTAAAAATGTAATTGCAGTTATTCCATATTTTGGATATGGACGTCAAGATAGAAAAGATAGACCTCGGGTACCAATTTCAGCTCGGTTAATGTTAGATATGATTGAGGCTGCAGGTGTTTCAAGAATTATTTGTATGGATTTACATACAGCACAAATTCAAGGGTTTGCAAATGTTCCATTTGATCATTTGTATTCTCGTATAGCTTTATTTGATCGATTAAAAAGTTTACAATTGAATGAAAATAATGGTGTGGTATTAGCACCTGATGTTGGCTCTGCAAAAATGAGTCAAGCATATGCAAAAAGTTTAGGTGTTGGATTTGCTTTAATTGATAAGCGAAGACCAAAAGCAAATAAAGCAGAGGTTGTTAATCTTGTCGGTGATTTAAGAGATAAGCATGTAATGATTATTGATGATATGATTGATACTGCTGGTACAATTTGTAATGCAGCACATTCTGCAATGGAAAATGGAGCGATCGATGTAACTTGTGTTGCGACGCATCCAATATTATCTGGACCCGCTGTAAAAAGACTCTCTGAAGCACCTATAAATAAAGTAATTGTGTGTGATACGTTGGTTATTTCTGATGAGAAAAAATTTGATAAACTGGAGATTATCTCCGTTGCCAAAGTATTTGGCGAATCAATTGGACGGATTGACTCAGGTCATTCCTTAAGTTCTATGTTTCAATTTTAAAAAAAGGGTTTTATAATGGCAGATGCTTATAAAATAGTAGTTCACAAAAGAGATGAAATGGGTTCTCGAGATGTGAAAAATTTAAGAAAAGAAGGAAAAATACCGGGTGTTTATTATTCATCGGATAGTAAAAGTAGTATTCCTTTTTATATGATTGATGCAGATTTAACAGGCGCATTTAAATCAGGTGCTCATTTATACCAAGTAAGTGTAGGTGGAAAAATGAGAAATGTAATTTTTAAAGAAATTCAATATCATCCAGTAACTGACGATATTTTACATGTTGATATTTATGGAGTTTCTTTAAAAGAAAAAATTGATATAAAAGTGCCAGTTCATCTAATCGGTGAAGCAAAAGGTGTTTCTATTGATGGTGGTCATTTAACTCAATCATTGAATGATATTGAAATTAAATGTTTACCTACAAAAATTCCAGAATTCATTGAAGTGGATGTCTCTGAAATTGGAATTAGTGAAAGTTTATATGTTAGAGATATTACTCCTCCAGAAGATGTTGAATTAACAACTCAAGAAGATATTGTTATTGTTTCAATTACTCATGGAATTAGTGATTCAGACTTAGAAACTGAAGTTGTAGAAGATGAAGAATTTACTTTTGATGATACAGATGATGAAAAAAGTGATGACGAAGAAAGTTCATCTGATAAAGAATAATGAAGGCAATTGCCGGACTGGGAAATCCTGGAGATAAATATTCAGGAACCCGTCATAATTTTGGTTTTATGGTTGTTGATAAATTGGCTGAACAAAGTTCAGCGGTATTTAAAGCAGGTAGGGGTGAGTATGTTTACTCAAAGGTTAATCCAGATTTAATATTAATTAAACCTATAACCTATATGAATAATAGTGGATATGCTGTGAAATCAGCAATGGATTATTTTAAAATTCATATAAGTGATTTAACTATAATTTATGATGATATTGATTTACCTTTAGGAACCATACGTTTCAGAGAAAAAGGAAAATCTGCTGGACATCGAGGGATTGAGGATGTGATTTATCATTTAAGCAGTCATGTTTTTCCTCGAATCAAGATGGGAATTGCAAATGATGGTCAAATGAGACCATCAGAAAATTTTGTGTTAAGAAAATTTAGGAAAGATGAACAAGAAGCTGTAAAAGAAACAGTTAATTTTGCTTGTGAATCTTTAAAATTTTCGCTGAATCATTCGATTCAGGAAACGATGAATAAGTATAATAAAAAATCCGTTAATTTAGGAAAGGGTTAAATGGAAAATAATTTTTTAATAATTGCTTCTGGTGTTTTAGCAATGGTCTATGCATTTTGGAAAACAAGTTGGATTTCGAAACAGGACGAAGGTACTGATAGAATGAAGCAGATTGGCGCTAGTATTGCAGATGGTGCGATGGCATTCTTAAAAGCAGAATATAGAGTATTGACTGTATTTGTAATAGCAGTTGCAATTTTATTAGGTGTTGCAAATTCGGGTAAAGAAGACTCATCATCATTAATTTCTTTATCGTTTGTTGTGGGTGCTTTTGCCTCAGCATTTGCTGGCTATCTTGGAATGAAAGTTGCAACTAAAGCAAATAATCGAACAACACATGCAGCTCGTACAAGCCTTGCAAAAGCATTAAATGTTGCATTTGTAGGTGGCTCTGTAATGGGTCTAAGTGTTGTAGGCTTAGGTGTTTTAGGTTTAGGTGGGTTATTTATGTTTTACTCATCACATTTTGATTCATTAGATAAAACATTAAATGTATTATCTGGTTTTTCACTTGGTGCTTCTTCTATTGCATTATTTGCACGAGTTGGTGGTGGTATTTATACAAAGGCTGCTGATGTAGGCGCGGATTTAGTTGGGAAAGTTGAAGCTGGAATTCCAGAAGATCATCCATTAAATCCTGCTACTATTGCAGATAATGTGGGTGACAATGTGGGTGATGTAGCTGGAATGGGTGCTGATTTATTTGAATCTTTTGTTGGCTCAATAATTGGTTCTATGGTTTTAGGAGCAGTTTTAGGTGATCCATCATTTGTGCTTTTACCTCTTTATATTGCAGCTTCAGGAATTATTGTTTCAATTATTGGTACATTTATGGTATCTGTGAAAGAAGGTGGTGACCCACAAAAAGCACTTAATATGGGTGAATTTGGAAGTTCAGCAATTATGATTTTCGTTATTTATTTTTTAATTCAAAAATTTCTTCCTTCAGAGTTTGTTCAAAATGGAATCACTTTTACAAGTATGGGTGTTTTCTATGCAACCGTTATTGGTTTAGTTTCAGGTTTAGGAATTGGGTTGATTACTGAACATTATACTGGTACAGGGACTTCACCGGTAATGTCTATTGTTAAACAATCTTTAACCGGACCAGCTACAAATATTATTGCAGGTTTGGGTGTCGGAATGCAATCAACAGCGATACCTATTTTGATTATTGCAGGTGCAATTATAGGAGCACATCATTTTGCAGGTTTATATGGTATTGCAATGGCTGCCTTGGGTATGCTTGCAAACACAGGCATCCAATTAGCTGTTGATGCGTATGGTCCCATTTCTGATAATGCGGGTGGTATTGCTGAAATGGCTGAACTTCCTGCGGATGTTAGAGAAAAAACAGATAAATTAGATGCAGTAGGAAATACAACAGCAGCTATTGGTAAAGGATTTGCAATTGGTTCTGCAGCCTTAACCACATTAGCATTATTTGCTGCATTTATGGTTAAAAGTAAAATTGATTCAATTGATATTTCAAACCCAATGGTAATGGCAGGGTTATTTGTTGGTGGAATGTTACCATTTGTTTTTTCATCGATGGCTATGGGAGCTGTAGGTAGAGCTGCTATGTCTATGATTGAAGAAGTAAGAAGGCAATTTAGAGATATTCCAGAATTAAAAGCAGCATTAGCTGTAATGGGAAAAGGTGATTCTTCAACATGGTCAGATGATGATAAAACGGTTTACGAATTAGGTTTAACAAAAGCAGATCATGGTAGATGTGTTGAAATTTCAACAGATGCTGCAATTAAAGAAATGGTTTTACCTGGAATATTAGCAATCATCTCACCCGTAATTGTTGGTTTTGTATTTGGTCCAGAAACATTAGGTGGACTACTTGCAGGAGTAACAGTTTGTGGTGTGTTAATGGCAATTTTTCAATCTAATGCAGGTGGTGCTTGGGATAATGCTAAAAAGATGATTGAAGAAGGTGTTGAAGTTGATGGTATGAATTTAAGTAAAGGTTCAGAAGGACATAAAGCTGCGGTTGTTGGAGATACTGTTGGTGATCCATTTAAGGATACTTCAGGTCCATCATTAAATATATTAATTAAATTAATGTCGGTTGTATCATTAGTGATTGCACCATTACTTATACAAATATAAAAAGGAGAATATATGAATTTTTATGAAACAATGTATATCGTTCATCCAATATTAGAATTGGGGCGTTTACATGATTTAATCTTAGAAACAGAAAAGATTATAAAAGATAAAGGTGGTGAAGTTCTTTATACTAAAGTAATTGGTAAAAAAAGAATGGCATACCCTATTATGAAGCAAAAGTTTGGAACTTACATTTTAGTTCAATATAAATCAAATGGTTTAAAAAATAATGAGTTTAGTCTTGATATGGAGCATAATCCAAATATTTTAAGACAAATGATTATTAGTATTAATGAATCTGAGGTGAAAGAACAAACTGAAGATGTAAAAGATCAAATTTCAGGATTAACTAGGCCATCTAAAACAGATGATAAAAATACAGAATCTTCTAAAGACGAAGCTGAAGTAAAATCAACAGAGTTATCTTCTGAAGATAAACTATCAGAAGAAGATAAAAGCTCCGATGATAAATCATCAGAAGAGGTTGTTTCTGAAACCGTAGAAGCAAAAGAAGAATAGGAGAGAAAATGGCATTTATGAATTCCAAAAAGATTTGTACTTTCTGTGAAAACCGTGATACAAATATTAATTATAAAGAATATAAAATTCTACGAAAATTTATTACTGAACAAGGTAAAATTATTCCAGGATTTGTAACAGGTGTATGTTCAAAACATCAACGTAAATTAGGTAAAGAAATAAAAAGAGCTCGAAATGTAGCTTTTTTACCATATACCTACGATATTCGTCATCATTAAGGAGAACACATGAAAATTATTTTAAAACAAGCTTATGAAAAACTAGGGAATGCTGGTGAAGCTGTATCTGTAAAAGATGGATTTGCACGAAATTATCTTATTCCAAAAGGAATAGCTGAAGTTGCAACGAAGAAAAATATTGAAAGATTAAAAGTAGAACTTGAGCAAATTGCAATTCAAGATGCTAAAAATCGTTCAAGTTTAGAATCTTTAGCTAAACAGTTGAATAAATTAACATTAAAATTTGAACTACAAGCAGGTGAAGAAGGTAAATTATTTGGTTCTGTTACTTCACAAATGATAGCAGATGCAATTGCTGAAAAAGGATTTGATGTTGCTAAGAAAGAAATAGAAATCCCTGAAGCAATAAAAACAGATGGTAGTCATTTTGTAGAGGTAAAGTTAGATAAAGGGTTTACTGGAAAAATCAAAATTAAGGTAAAAGGAATTTAACCTTAATTAGTTTTTTTAATTTTTTTAATAAGGATGATTATGAAAACAATGACTTGTAAGCAATTAGGTGGTGCATGTGATAAACTATTTAGTGCAGATTCGTTTGATGAAATTTCAGAAATGAGTAAAAAACATGGAATGGAAATGTTTCAAAAAGGTGACGATTCTCATCTTAAAGCAATGAATGAAATGCAAAATTTAATGAAATCACCAGATGATATGAAGACTTGGTTTGAAAATAAAAGAGAAGAGTTTAATTCATTATCTGAAAATTAAATTCTAATTCAATTCCTTTTATCAATATATTTAAAGCCTCTTTTTAGAGGCTTTTTTGGTTAATTTTAAAATATAAAATATTCCAATAATTTATCAAATGTTAATTCGATTAGGTTTAAAATATATTATCTAAAAATTGAATAAATAATAAAAATGAAAAATAAAAAAATAGCAATTATCGGTTGTGGTAACTTAGGTCTATCAATTTTAAATGGTTTATTAACAAACCCGTTGATTAATCCTAAAAATATTAGTATTACACGGAGAAATTTTGAATGTTTAGAATATTTAAAAAATAAAGGTATTGATGTTAGTAGTAATAATAGTCGTGTAATAAAAAATTCTGATATTATTATATTTGCATTAAAACCATATAATATTTTGGAAATATTAAAAGAATTAAACGGTGACATTAATGCTAAAAAACATATTATAATATCATTAGCTACAGGAATTTTGATTGATGAAATTCAAAATAATCTGACTTCTTCTCCCCCAATTTTTAGAGCTATGCCAAATACGGGTGCTGATGTGGGTGAGTCGATGACTTGTATTTGTTCAAATTCAAATGATTCTAAGAAAATTGATTTGGTTAAACAGGTTTTTGATTCAATTGGGAAAACAATTTTAATTGATGAAAATTTAATGAATGCTTCAACTGTCTTAGGTGCCTGTGGAATTGCTTATGTGTTACGATTTATTAGGGGTATGATTCAAGGTGGAATCCAAATTGGGTTTGATGCGAAAACAGCAAGTGAAATTGTAACTCATACAGTAAGAGGTGCTTCAGAATTACTCATAAAACGCCGACAACATCCAGAATTTGAAATCGATAAAGTGACAACTCCAAAAGGGTGTACAATTGAAGGGCTAAATGAAATGGAGCATCATGGATTTAGCTCATCTTTAATTAAAGGTATTGTCACTTCTTTTGATAAAATAGAAAAGTAAATTTATGTCACGATGATATACAAATTAAACTTAGTTTTATCATCATAAACGGCTGTATTATAGATTATCAAGAAAATAGTAAACTTTGCATACGGAGAGGTGCAATATTCATTTTAACGATATCATACCACACAATATTCTACTCAAATAATAAAGAAAAATATGAAACGATTTACAGACTCTGATTTAAGTCCAGAGATACTTAAGGCAATTGCAGAATTAGGATTTGAAAAACCAACACCAATTCAGGCAAAAACAATCCCTCATCTATTATCATCAAATCAAGATATTATTGCCACCGCTCAAACGGGGACAGGTAAAACGGCTGCATTTGGTTTACCTTCTATACATTTAACGGAAATAAAAAATAAATATCCGCAAACATTAGTTCTATGTCCTACACGGGAATTATGCGTTCAGATTTCAAAGGATATAGCAAGTTATGCTAAATTTATTGATGGGTTAAATGTCGTTCCAATTTATGGTGGTGCAGGTGTAGATCAACAATTGCGAGCTTTGAGAAAAGGTGCTCATATTGTAGTTGGAACACCAGGAAGAACTAAAGATATGGTTCGTCGTAAAAAACTTACATTAGCAAATATTGAGCGAGTAATTCTTGATGAAGCAGATGAAATGCTTACAATGGGTTTCAAAGAAGATATGGAAGATATTTTAGCTCAAACACCAAAAGACAAACAAACATTATTGTTTTCGGCAACAATGTCTAAAAAAATTATTGCAATAACACAGCAATATATGAATAACCCAATAGAAATGTCTGTTGCAAAGGTAAATATGGGTGCAGATAATTTGAAGCATCTTTTATATATGGTACAGGCAAAAGATCGTTATGAAGTATTAAAGCGAATTGCAGATATGAATCCTAATATTTATGGAATCACATTTTGTAGAACTCGTCGAGAAACAAAAGATATTGCCAATAAATTAATGCATGATGGTTATAATGCCGATGCAATTCACGGTGATTTATCTCAAGCTCAACGAGATGAAGTAATGGGACGATTTAGAAAACGGCAATTACAAATGTTAGTTGCAACAGATGTTGCAGCAAGAGGTTTGGATGTAAACGATTTAACTCATGTAATAAATTATAATTTACCAGATGAGTCTGAAATTTATGTACATCGAAGTGGTCGAACTGGCAGAGCAGGAAAAAGTGGTATCTCAATTGCAATTACACATACTCGAGAAATGTATAAAATTAAAGATATAGAGAAAAAAGCACGAATTAAATTTTCGAGAGAACTTGTGCCGAGTGGTAAAGATATTTGTCAAAAACAGTTATTATCTTTAATTGATAAAATTAAAAAAGTTGAAGTAGATAATTACCAAATTGAACAATTTTTACCTGAAATTTATGAAAAATTAGAATCCTTAGATAGAGAAAATTTAATTAAACATTTTGTTTCGGCTGAATTTAATAGATTTTTAGCTTATTATAAAAATGCGCGTGATATTAATGTAAAATCAAATATGCCAAAAGAACGAGGGAGTAAAAATAAAAGAGAAAGACAGAGTCGTGGTGAGCGAAGACGAACTCCTTTTTCAAGTTTTTATATTAATGTTGGATCTAAAAATAATTTAAATCCAAACCGATTAATGGGATTAATAAATGAAGGTCTTCGTTCAGGAGATGCTGTCATTGGGAAGATTGAAATTATGAAGAAATTTTCATTTTTTGAATTAGAAGAAAGTAAAAAATCATTACTTATTAAAAATTTAAATGGTATGGATTTTGAAGGAGTTCCACTTTCAGTTGAGCTCGCAAGTGAAAAGCCAATAACTTCAAGAACTAACTCTAATGATGATGATTCAAGTAGAAAAAGAGGGCGAGGAAATAGAGGGAGAGACAGAAAAAGAGGTCAAAAGAATCCGAGTGGAAATTGGCGAGGGAAAAAAAGTGGTTCTAAGAAAAGAAAAAAACCTGAGTAAACTTAAATTAAATGAACTCAAAGGATTATTCTAAATCCTTTTCAATTATTATAGGGGATAAACCTAAATATTTAATTTTAGGTACGATGCCAGGGAAGGTGTCACTTCTTCAAAATCAATACTACGCCCATCCTCAAAATTCATTTTGGAAAATATTATTTCAATTATTTAATTCAAATTTTATAAGTGATTATTCCGACAAAATAAAATTTTTGAAAGAAAATAAAATTGCTCTTTGGGATGTATGTCAGTCTTGTTACCGTAAAGGAAGTTTAGATTCGGATATACAAAAAGAAAACCCAAATAAGATTGTAGAATTAATTGAAACAACCCCCTCCATTCAAAAAATAATTTTTAATGGCCAAAAAGCTGAAAAATTATATTTTAAGCATTTAAAAAGAATTAATGGAATTAATTATTTTACAATGTTATCAACAAGCCCCGCAAATGCATCCTATACTTTTGAGCAAAAATTAGAAAATTGGGAATTAGCAATTTCAATTGGAGATAAAATTGAAAATTAAAATAGCACCTAATTATATGATCTTAATTCTCCAGGATTTAAAATGTTAAAATTAATCATTTCTACTCTTTTTATAACAATTTCCTTTAGTGATACACTTACTATACATCCAATAACATTTAAAACTTCAAGCCCAAATGGTTGGAATGCACAGTATAAAACAATAGTGCCCTTTCCAAATTCGAATGAACAATGGTCTAAAATATTAATGGTGCAAACGTTGAAATGTGATTCTCTAACTGCAGGTGATAAATATCCCTGCGGTGAATGGGATTATATTTGGAGTATTTTTGTGGATGTACCAAATGGAGATACAACTGAGCAATTTTGTTTAGGAAGTTTCGTAACCCCTTATGGAAAACGCTTAGAATTAAATGGTGAAAATGGGTGGGAGTGGATTTATGATATTTCAGAATATGCACCCATTCTAAATGGTGATTTAAATTTAACAGTTGGTAATAATCAAGAATTATTAGATTTAAAATTCCATTTTATCTCTGGAGTTCCTCCAAGAGATGTTATTGCTATTGAAAATATTTATCAACATGAAAATTATAAGTATGAGTTTTTAGCTGATGATAGTTTATTAAAAGAGAGAGAAATTATTTTAAACTCTAAAGCAGAAGGATTTCAAATAAAATCTATAATTTCAGGCCATGGGCATGAAGGACCTCGAAATTGCTGTGAGTGGGATAGTAAAACTCATACTTGGTTCATAGATGGGTGGCAATTATTCCGCTGGAATGTATGGACAGATTGTGGCAATAATCCCATTTATCCACAAGGTGGAACATGGCCATTTGATAGAGCTGGATGGTGCCCTGGAGCAATTGTAGATGAAAAATTATTTGAGCTCACGCCATTCGTAACTCCTGGAGATACAATTAGCATAGATTATGGAATTCAAAATTATTATGATGATGGTGAAAAAGAAGGTACTTTTAGAATGACTCATCAATTAATTAGTTATGGACCACCTAATTTTTTATTGGACGCAGAAATTGTGGATATAATTTCTCCAAGCAGTCAAGATAAATATAGCCGAATAAATCCCAATTGTGGTAATCCTAAAATTATCATTCAAAATTCGGGTAAATTTAATTTAAAAATGATAGATGTTATTTATGGATTTGATGGAAAAAGAAAATCATTTTATTCATGGATTGGAAACTTAGGATTTTTAGAAAGAGATACATTGGATTTACCAATAGTGAGTTTAAATTATTTCGAAAAAAATACTCAATTTTCAGTTGAACTACGATCGCCAAATGGAACGGGTGATGAGAATTTAAAAAATAATAAATTAGAATCAATTGCTGAAAAACCAATTGTTTTTCCTGCTAGTTTTCAATTAAAAATAAATACGAATAATATAAATAGAGCACGGGAAAATTCATTTACTATTTCAAATGGTGATGGTAAAATATATTATTCAGGCGATCAATATAAAGATGATACTGAATATAATTATGATATCAATTTAGAAAAAGGCTGTTATCAATTTTTATTTACTGATAAATTGGAAGATGGTATTTCTCTTCATTGGTGGTATCGCAACTCAAACCCAGAAAAAATAGGAATAAATGGAAGTGTAGAGTTTTTATCTATAAATGGAGAAGAACTTTATACCTTCAAACCAGATTTTGGACAAGAGTTGCGATTGAATTTTGTAGTGGAGTAAACCTAAAGTGGTTCAATTTCTGTTCAATTAGAGTTCATCTTCATTCAAAATTCATGGTTATAACCTTTAAATTTGAGCTATAATTACCTTTTACTTGACCTCTATCCATAATATTCTCTTTAAATATTTTAATTTGATTTAGTGATTTAAATCGTTCAATTTTTTCAACTGGATTAGGTTTTTTAGGATAATGTATGTGTGCTGGTAAGTATAATTCCATCGATGACATTCATTTATTTTATTCGTTTTATTGTGTTGAATATATTCAATAAATTTATTGAGTACAGAAATATAAGAACTAATTGTTTGTTTACTATAATTCTGTATATTTAGTTTTTGTAAATAATTATTAATAAGTACATCTTTTAACATGAATATTTCCGTTAATACACTATTAAATATAAATACATAAACCCGATAAACACAATAGCGTTTATCGGGAAGTTGATGTGCCATTCGCCTTGTGGCGAACTTAAATCCCTTCGTGCTTTGCACTCA
>JACNKR010000012.1 GCA_014381925.1 Fidelibacterota bacterium
ATGCAAATGTACCCTATATGTATCATTGCCATATTTTAACACATGAAGAAACAGGGATGATGGGGCAATTTACTGTGGTTGGTGGTGAACCAAGTTTACCGGGTGATGCAAACCAAGACGAATTAGTAAATGTTCAAGATATTATTCTTGCTGTGAATTTGATTTTATCAGGACAGTATAGCGAATATGCAGATGTAAATTTAGATGGGTTAGTAAATGTAACCGATATTATTAGTATTGTAAATATCATTTTAGGGAATCTTTCAATAAACACTCCTGCGAAAGCAAATTTGAATAAAAATATATTAACCTTAAATGGTGATGTTGGCGGTATTCAATTTAATGGTGAATTATTATCAAATGTATTTGGAGATGACATTGTTAATTCTGCAAATGGGAAAACAGTGATTTATAATTTGAATGGAAAGTTAGATACGGATGTATTTGAATTAACATCAAATTATTCAGATGTAATTGTGGCTTCATCAATGGGTAAAGAAGTTGAAGTTACTTTTGCTAATCAGTTTTCATTAAATGGAAATTATCCAAATCCGTTTAATCCACAAACAACTATTTCTTATACCGTAAATTTAGATTCGGATGTATCAATTGCAATCTATAATTTATTAGGTGAAAAAGTTGCTAATTTAGTAAATGAACATCATTTTAGTGGTGATTATTCAGTTGAATGGAATGCATCAAATAATCCAAGTGGATTATATGTAGTAGAAATGGTTTCAGGAAATAAAGTGATTACAAATAAAATCATGTTAATGAAATAAGGCATGTAATTTTACATTAATGGGGCTGGGTAACCAGTCCCATTTTTGAATTGTATAAAAAAGGAAATATTTTGAATAAAATTTGGTTATTAATTATTTATTGTTCTTTTTCATTTAGTCAGTTTGAAACAGAATGGGTAGTTGAGCAATATGTAGGTGAATGGGGTCATTTGAGTTTTGATTTAAATGATGATGGGTTTAAAGATTTAACAAAACAATATTTTAATTCATTTGCTGTATATGATGGTAATAATGAGTGGTCATTATTATGGTATTTAGAAGACCTTGAAAATGATTATTTATCTCTTCATGAGTTAATGGATGGAAATAATGATGGAATAAATGAAGCACTTGTCATTAGTACAAAAGAAAATGAACAATATACAGTAACAATTGCAAGTTACAATATTGGGTCAGCTTCTTCAAATTGGACAACAGATGAAATTAGTGGGTATATTTCATGGATTGAATTGGGTGAATTAGATTCAGATTTAAATCAAGAAATTATAGTTGGAATAAATCAATATGATTCAGAAACATTTTTATACACAAGTAATATTCTTATTCTTGATGCACTCACAGGTGATATTGAATGGGAAAGTGCTACAATGGAAGGATTTATTGAAGGCCCAAGCATTGGTGATTATGATGGTGATAATTTAAATGAATTTGTTGTAAACCGATATGATACAACAAACGAGATATATGAATTTTCAGGTTGGGAATTGGAAGAAATAATAGCATGTGAAATGCTAGGTGATGTAAATGTTGATGCATTAATAAATGTTTTAGATGTTGTTTCAATTGTAAGCTGTATTTTAGGTGAATGTGATGTAAATAATGATGCATGTAGTGATATGAATGGGGATGAAATCACAAATGTAGTAGATATAATTTTAGTTATAAATATTATTTTAGGTGAAACAGTTCAGGAACAAGCGCGAGAAATTACATGGAATTTAAATTGGTCACTTGAGCAAGATCCATTTGAATGGGGATTTTTATATTTTGATACAAATGAAGATTCCTATCCTGAGGTTTCAAAGTTATTAAATAATTCAGTTGGCTTGTACGATGGTACAAATGAATTTTCATTAATTTGGGGAATTACAAATAGTAATTTTGAATATTTAGGTTTGAATGAAATGATTGATGCAAATAATAATGGTATTAAAGAAGGAATATTTGTTTCATCAAATATATTCAGTGAAAGTTCATTTAATATTTCATCATATAATGCATTAGAAAATGTTCCCAATTGGACATCAGATCAAGAAAATGGTTCATTAACATTAATTAATTATGCAGATATGGATGGTGATCATTTTGATGAAGTTATATTAGGTCTTAATATTTATAGTGTTGAAGATACTGCTTACACATCTCAAATTAAAATTTTAGATGGGATTACTGGAAATGTTGATTGGCAAAGTAGTTATTATTCTGGTTATTTAACAGGACCATATATTGGAGATGTAGATGGTGATGGTGCAACTGAAATGGTATTTAATATATATGACTGGCAAACAGAAATTTCAACACTCCATGCAATTGGTTCATCATCATTAGTGAATGCTTCACCAAACTTCGTTACTATAAAAGAAAAATCATTAATAGAAATTCCTAAAATGATTGATCATAATAAAATAAAAAGACATCACCAAAAATAAATTTTAGTTTTAATAAGGTTTCATTTCTCACACAATAATTAAGGGCAATGGGTTTTCATTGCCTTTAATTTTTTTATCAGAATAACATTATAAGTATTGAATTATATTGCCATAAATTTCACTTATGCAAAAATTAATTTATATACTACTTATATCAACAGCTTTTTCTTTTCAACGCGGAAATTTAATTAGTGTTGAACTCATTGAATCTGAAACTCAAAACCAAATTCAGCTTGAATTAAATTCAGTTGCGCAGTTTGGAGTAGAGGTAATATACGGTGCAAAAATATACAAAGTACTTTATGAAACGATTGATGGATTTGGTGATTCCACAATTGCATCAGGTGTAATTGCAATACCAGATTCTGAAAATGAAGCATTTGGAATATTGTCATGGCAACATGGTACAGAAATTTATCGAGATAATGCATTATCAAATTCAGGATTTGATTTATTGTCTCGTATTGTCGCAACATCAGGCTATGTATTTGTTGCATCAGACTATTTAGGACTTGGAGTTTCTGAAGATATTCATCCCTATATTTTAAAAGACCCAACTGCAAGTACGGTGATAGATATGGTACGGGCAACTCGTAATTTTTTTAACGAAAACTCTCAATTCCAATTAAATCGTCAATTATCTTTATTTGGGTATTCTGAAGGTGGTTATGCAACATTAGCCTCTCAAATGGTAATGGAACACGATTTTACAGATGAATTTGAAATAATGGTTTCTTTTCCAATGGCTGGCCCTTATGATTTATCAACAACAATGTTAAACAAAATGTTAAATGGTGAAATATATGATGAACCTTTTTATTTGCCATTTATGGTGAATTCATATGTTCATTACTATGAAGAAGGTGATATCTCTGATTATTTTATACCTGAATTTGCAAGTGATATACCCGAATTATTTAGTGGTAATCATGGAGGAGGATATATAAATGATTATATGAATAGTAATAATTATAACCCTCCAATTATTACAATGTTACCTGAGGTTGTTAGTGAATTAGAAAACAACGAAGATTATTTTTTAAAACAATTATTAATTGAAAATGATATATTTGATTGGGCTCCACAATCATTAACTTATTTATTTCATGGAATTGCTGATCATTTAGTACCCTATGAAAATTCAGTAGTTGCCTTTGATAAATTTATTGAAAATGGTGCGACGAATGTATATTTAGAATTACTACCAGAAGTATATGGAAATCATCAACAGGCTGCCCCTTATGCAATTTTAGGTGCATTTAATATCATTGAAAATTTAAAATATATTAATCCATTAGGCGATATAACTCATGATGAAAATATTGATGTAACGGATGTTTTATCATGTGTAAATATAATTTTAAATCCAGATGAAAATGTAGATGATTATATGCAGTGGGCAGGGGACTTAGATCAAAATAATCTTGTAAATGTGATTGATGTTTTAAGCATTGTAAATATCATTTTAGGAAATTAATCACTCATTTTAATAATTTAAAATAAATTTTTTTAGTTCTTCTTCACTTCAGATAAATCGTTTATAATCCCAACCTATTTTTTAAAATAATAATTTTAAGAATAGATAAAATCTAGAATGCCTTTCCTTTGAATTTATAAATAGCATAAGCATTCATTTCCTGAACATTATTATAAAATAAAATATTCTCATTATAATACAAAATTTTGTTAAGTTATTTTATTAATCACTCCAAAACATTAAAATTTCACTGAATTGGCAATAAAAAATAAAATTATTTTCATTTTTTTCTTATTACTAATAAAATATTTTTAAGTCATTTATTAATATATACTTAAAAAAAATAAATCCTCAAAATAATTTATAAAATACATGGAATTTCACTGGAAATGCTTAAGGTATAAGGAATTCTGAAAGGTTTATTTTGTATATTATAGCATCTTCAAATCAGAATTAAATATTTAAGGATATTATAATTCGTAATTAAAAAGAATTTGAATTAATTAATTGAGTGAGAAAAGTTGAAGACTTACCGTCCCGTCTTTAGTTTTTCTCCTTAAAAGGGTCTCCTCCTTATTCCTTAAGACCCTGGATCAGAACAAGGGAGGTTATTTAAAAATAGCCTCCCTTTTTTTATATAAAAAATGAATATGAAAAGTAAACAAATTATCTCTTTAGAAATAAATAAAAAAATGTATGAGAAATTGCGTTATCTCATTTTAATATTAACATTATGGGAGATAAATGAATAATAAAGTTAAAGTTGAGTTTTGGGGTGTTCGAGGGTCTGTTCCAAGTCCAGGACCAGAAACAATTAAATATGGTGGAAATACATCTTGTGTATCAATTTCGTATAAGGATAAAATTCTTATTTGTGATGCCGGCACAGGAATTAGAGATTTGGGGTCAAGTTTAGTTCAAGACCCTAATAAAGAGATATATATTTTATTATCACATTCTCATTGGGACCATATTCAAGGGTTTCCTTTTTTTAAACCAATCTATCAACCTGACCGTCCTGTGTATATGTTTCCTTCTTTACTCAAAAAAAATATTGTACTTTCTTCTCTTGTGGAACAAATGGATGGCGCCCATTTCCCCGTTACGCCAGACCAAGTTCCTTCAAATTTCAATTTTATTACTCATAATCCATTAGCGTTTCTTTCAAAAAATGGGTTTGATATTGAGCTGGTATTTTTAAATCACCCTGGAAGCGCACTTGGTTATAAAATTAAAGTAAATGATATAACTATTTGTTATTTTACGGATAATGAAATTGAACCTCCATACAAAAAAACAATTGAATTTGATCAATTAGTTGAAAAATGTAATACTGCTGATGTGCTTATTCACGATGCCCAATATACAAAAGAAGATATGCCTTTGAAACATGGTTGGGGACATTCTCTAATTCATCAAGTGACCGAATTGGGGCATGAAGCAAAAGTGAAAAATATTGTTTATTTCCATCATGATCCTGAACGAAGCGATGAACAATTAGATAAATTATTAGATATTGAAGCAAATTGGTTGAAATCTAAAAATAGTTTATCTAATCCAATTTTTGCACAAGAAAGATTAATTCTCGAATTTTAAAATTTGAATTCTAAATACCGAATTTGGTTTTTACTTTTTATTGCACTTTTATCGGTAAGTTCATCTGCAATAATTGTTCGTTATTTACCTGAATTACATGCCATAACAATTGCATTTGCTCGAATGTCAATTGCAGGAATTTTATTATGGACATTCAGTATTTATAAACCTCAAGGTCGGTTACCCTTTAAAACCAGGATCCTCACGATAATTTCGGGTGTATTTTTAGGAATTCATTTTGCATTTTTCTTTTCCGCTGTTAAAATGACATCGCTTGCAAATGCGACACTCTTCGGAACATTAGCACCCGTATTTACCATAATTATAAATTATCTAATTTATAAAAATAAAATAAATCATAAAATTATAATTGGATTAATGCTTTCTATTTTGGGTGGATTTATAATGCAAGGATTTGATATAAATTTTGAATCTCAAGGGTTTAGGGGAGATTTATTTGCTATTATTTGTTCATTTTGGATGGCATTCGTATTGGTGATTACTAAAAAGATAAGAAAAAGTCATGGTACACTTATTTATAGTCGATTACTTTATTTTTCGGCTTCAGTTACACTATTAATATTAATTTTTATTTTAAATATTCCATTAAGAGTACCGACGCAACAGGAATTTTCATTTCTATTATTATTGGGTTTTATACCTAATATTTTAGGTCATAGTATTTTGTATTATTCGATAAGGTATTTACCATCATCAACCGTTGCATCGATTCCATTAGGAGAACCAATAATTGTTTCAATTTTAGGGTTGATTTTATTTAATGAAATTATTCCGGTGTTTGTTATTATTGGTGGAATAATTGCACTTTTAGGATTATTTTTGATTCTGCAAAATTCAGACATTGAAAATGCAGATATGTAAATCTAATATTTTTTCATTTCAATTAATTCGCCTGCTTCAAAATGGGCTTCCGCTTTAATTCGACCATCTTCATAATATTTCATCCATAATCCTTCTTTCATTCTCCCCTCATAAATTCCGGTAGATTCAATTTGCCCATTGGTATAATAAGTTATCCATTTTCCTATTCGTTTTCGGTCTTCAAATCGACCCTCCGATTTTTTCTTCCCATTTGCATAATAAACTAACCAATTACCGTTTTTATAATCTTTAAAATAATTACCTGTTGATTGAATCTTAGCATTTTGAAAATACCATTTCCATTCACCATGCTTTTCACCATTTAAAAAATGACTGATTAATTCAACATTTCCATCATTATAATATTTTGTCCATAAACCGACTTTTTTCTTTCCATCTCGGCGGCCTAATTCTTTGACATTTCGGTTTGAGTGGTATTCAACAACATTATATTCTTCCCCACTTTTATTATACCATACCCATTCGCCACTCATTTTTCCATTATTGAAAGTAGCCTCTTTAAAGCTACCATCTAAAAAATAATATTTCCATAGACCATTTTCTTTTCCATTTACATAATGACCTTTGGACTCCACTTGGCCTAATTCAAAATAAGTTGTCCAGCTACCATTATTAACTCCATTTTCTTTTGTACCTAATTGACGAATAGAATTATTTGAATGAAAATTAATTACATTATACTTTTTCCCATTTTCATCATGATATGTCCATTTATTAATTAATTTATTCTTTTTATATTTCCCTTTTTTATAACTTTTATCAGAGAAAAAATATTTCCAATCGTCAATTTTTTTCCCATTCTCTGTATAACCTTTTGATTCTAAATTTCCTGATTGTAAATATGATGTCCATAAAATTATTTTTTCACCATCTTTATAAAATTCTTCTAATTTTAAATTTCCATTTTTATGATATGATAATGTTTTTCGGCTAACTCGTTTACCATTATAAAATTCTTCTTCACTATTTCGTTTTCCGTTTTCTTTATAATCATAAGTAGCCCATCGTTCTCGTTTACCGTTTTTATAATTACCCTCAGACTCTACTTCACCATTTTCTAAATATTGAATAAATTTTCCATTCTTCGTACCATCTTTATAATTCACTTCACCAAATAACTGACCATTTTCATAAAAATATTTATCCATTATTAATTCTTTTTTCGTCCCCGATTTCTTGTAATAATGGATTAATTTCGCCTTTCCATTTGGATAACTTTCACTTATTTCTTCAATGATACTTTCGCCACAAGAAGTGATAAATAAAATAAGTAATAAAAGATAATTTTTAATATTCATGGTGATTTTAATTCTTTGACGCATTAAGTGATAAAAATAAGGTTATCCATCCCACTATAAATAATAGTCCACCAATTGGTGTAATTGCACCCAACCATTTTATATTTGTGATTGAAAGAATATATAAACTGCCTGAAAAAACTATTATTCCGCTAATAAATAAAATTAATGGTAATTTGCTTTCAACTAAATTTAAATGGATTAATATGCCTGAAAATAATATAGCGATGCTATGAAACATCTGATATCGTACAGCAGTTTGGAATGTTTCCAAAGTACTATGTTTTATTAAAATATCTTTTAATCCATGTGCTCCAAAGGCACCAATTAATACACTTAATAAAGAAAATATAATTCCAATTTTTATTCCAATCATGATTGCCTTTCACATAATGCATAACTTGTAGGTGTTTCCCATAATTTCACAGAAGATAATTTTAATCCAGTACCAAATTTATCTGAAATCTGTTTAGAGATAGCGTCAAAAATATATTGTGCAACATTCTCCGCAGTTGAAGTAAAAGGTACAACAACCATTTTATGTCCTTCAGATTCTCTAAAGAATTTAATCAACTCCTCGTCTTTATCCCATACCATAAACCCGTGATCTAATTTGTCGTGAATTTCTGTTTTTGCAATGGATTTAATATCTGCAAAATCCATGACCATTCCGTGTTCTGATTTTGTTGTTGAATTAACTAAGTCACCAGAAACAGTTACTTCAGCTTTATATCGATGTCCGTGTAAACCTTTACAGACAGATCTGTGATTTAGGATACGGTGTCCCATATCCCATTGAATTATTTTTGTAATTTTCATTTCACTTTATTTCTTTTAATTTTATATTGAAATTTCGTTTTTTTGCTTCGTGTAAAAATTTATTCCCTGTTATAATTTTTTCTACTGGGATTGCACCTGTTATTTTATTTTTTGTTACATGTATTGCTACGATTGAAGCATGCCACCCCGTCCATTTTTCCATTGCTGTAAAGCCTGTTGAATCATCAAATAATTCTATCGCATCCAATTGGATTTTCTTTTCCTGTCCATTTTTGATTCCAGAGCCAATAATTCGCATGAGGCAAACATCTTTTACATTCTCTTTTGTTAGTTTTGGTGCTAATAAATGATGATAAAATTCTCGAGGGATTATCTTTTGGTTATTTATTTCGATTTCATTTAAATCAAACAAACCTAATCTTCGGTAGGCAATCATATCTTTCCAATGGCCGGGGTATCTCAATGTTTTATTCTCTAATGTATTTAATTGTTTTAGAAACGACCACGGCATTGTGGATAAACCGCCTGAAGTAACGGATGCTTCTAATAATCCATAGTTTTCAAAATCTACGGATTCAATATCTTCAAAACATTCTACCTCTTCTATTTTTCCATTACGAATAAATGAGGCAGAACCATCATATTCATTTGTTAACCCATTTATATTGAAAAATAAATTATAATTCCACGGCTCCTCTGGTTCTTGAGGAAGACCTCCATCATAAATATGGATTGTTTTGGGGTCATCAAATTGTTCCATTACGAGTAATGAAAGTGTAATATTCATCCCCGGACCCATTCCACAATCAGGGGTAATTGCAATATTTGAATTTAATGCATCTTTATTTTTCGCTAATTGATTTTTTACAATTTCAGTATTTCCACCTAAATCAATCATATTTATATTATGTTCAATTGCAACTTCGGTAATTAATTCATTTAAAAAATAGGGGACTGCTGAAACTAAGGTGTCGTAGGAGTTTAACTTTGGTGCTAATTCATTTTTATTTTTAACATTTAATTGTTGAGCAGTAACAATTTGAATCTCTAATAAATTATTTAATCTATTTTTTGCTTGCACTGCAATTTCTTCATTTAAATCAAAAATACACACTGAATTTGCATCGCCATTTTTTGCTAAGTCATACGCAATTGTTTGCCCTTGTTTTCCTGCACCTAATACAGCATAATGAAAACCCATTTTTTAAGTCCCTTTTATTCGATAAAAATTAATATCGATAAATTAAAGCATTATTTAATTATGAATTAAGAATAATGAATTAAGAATTAATTTTTTGTTTAAACGGGCACTATTTTCTGAACCAAAAGTGACATGTGTCAATATATTTCAAAGATATTTAAAATTGTTAAAAAAAATATCATTTGATTATATAATTTCTTTTTATATTGAGCACCCTAAAATCTGAAAAGATTTATAAGGTTGGATTAAATTTTTACTATTTTTAAATGACTTATTGTGAGAAATGAAATTATAGTAAAAGCTTAATAAGTAAATTTTTAGTTGTTTTCGGGAGGGACCGAAAATTTTTTTAATAATAAAGATAACGGAGGAAAAAATGAAAAGTATTAAAGGAACAATGACTTTTCTTTTTATGTGTATGATGATTTCATCAATTGGATTTGCTATATCAATTGAAGATCAACAGAAACTAAACCTAGAAGAACGAAATGCTCAAGAGCAAATCGTACAAAATAATAGTGAAAAGAGTTTACCTATTCCACTTTATGGTAAAGGAAAAGTAGACCCTAATCAAGAAAAAATAGAATATTATAATAGATATGGTTATCCTGTATTGAATAATAATAACACTTCATCAAGAGATTGTGCTGCTGGTGATCCTGAATATACATGGTCATGTGGTGGTGGTTTATGGGATTCTGAAATCTCATGGTCTTTATCTGATGGTACAGCTGATATTGCTGGAACAGGTGTTATTTGTTTAGCAGATGGTGATTATACTTTAACAATGAATGATTCTTATGGTGATGGCTGGAATGGTGGTTCATGGTCATTAACTGATGTAGATGGAACTGTAGTTGCATCAAGTAGTTTAGATGCTGGTGCTACTGGTGATTATGCATTTACTTTAGGTGGTGCTGCTCCGGTATGGGGTTGTACAGATGCAACTGCTGACAATTACAATGCAGAAGCAACTGATGATGATGGTTCTTGCTTATGGAACGGTTGTCCTGAAGGCACTTTAGCTGACTGTTCTGGTGATGGCGATTGCTACTCTACTGGCTGGGTTGGTGATGGATGGTGTGATGGTGTTGCTCAACCTTATGGTTTTGATGGTAGTTGCTACGAATGTGATGGTGGTGATTGTGCAAGCGATTGTGCAGGTACATGTGAAGGTACTGCTACTGAAGATTGTAATGGTGCCTGCGATGGTGG
>JACNKR010000011.1 GCA_014381925.1 Fidelibacterota bacterium
CAGTAGCATTTAATTTTAGAGATAATAGTTGGGGTGAAGCATGGTTTATTGATGACATTGCTGTTTTAGGTGATGCTGCAATTGTAAGTAATCCAAATGTATATCCATTAAATATACCTACTTCAGATAGAAGAGGTTTTGATTTAGAAATGTATGGTGCACATGTAACTGATATAATTGAAAATATTGATAGAGATAGATCATTGGTTGGATATAATGTATATCGGTCAGAATCAATGGGTGCAGGATATGAACTTGTGGAAGCGATAGATGATTCTGAGGAAATGTACACTGATAATACTGTAACAAATGGAACAACATATTATTATGTTGTTACTGCTCAATATGATATTGAAGGTGAATCATTATATTCAAACGAAGCAATGGCAACACCGATGGCAACAACTGCATTTATAGTTTGGGATGCAGAAGTAGTGGGTGGTGATGAAGTTTCTGTTACTGTTGAAGTACATAATCCAAATCCAGCTTCATCTATAAACTTTACACTTACAGGTGACGCAAATGTGCTTGATTATACAAGCTATACTACAACTGGATATCCTGATGATTGGAACATTACCGTTACAGGTCAAGGAAATGGTAATGTTGTATTTAATGCATTTGGAAGTGAAGATGTAGGTGGAGGATCATCCGTCACATTTACATATTCTTCTTCTGCAGGAATGCCGGTAACTGTTGAAATGTGTACCGTTATGGAAGATGTGAATGATACAAACGGAAATGATTTCTTTATACAATCTGATTGTGGTAATGTTGATGTAACATTGGATTATTCAGTAACATTAGATGTAAATGTGATTACTGAAATGGCAAATTTAGGTGAAGAAGTTGCTTATGAATTATCAATGAATAATACGGTTGATGTTTTTGGTGTTGAATTCATTGTCGCTGATAATCCAAATAATATTACAAATATGATGTTTGAATCGACTGCAAGAATTCCTGGAGATTGGACTGTTTCTGCTGAAGAAAATGCAAACGGACAGATAGTTGTAATGGCATCAGGTTCATCTCCATTAACTGCTGGGGATGGTGTTTTATTTAACGGATATTCACTTGTTGATGAAACTGCTTTGGCAAGTAATACAACTATTTACTATGCAATGGCAGGTGTTGTTGATAGTGAAATGAACTATTTATATATTGCAGAATTAGGTGATGATGCATTTGAAGTTTATCCTGGATTTTTACCTCCTGCATTAAACCTTGTAGCAGAATCAGGGTTTGATTCTGAAGTTCCACTTAATTGGGATAGTCCTCAAGGTGGCGGTGGTGGTGGTGGCCCAGACCCAGATGGTGTAGGTGAGCCATGTGAAGGTTGTGGTGCTGCAAGTTGTATTACAGATTGCGAATTACAATGTGTTGATGAAGCTACTGCTAATTCCTGGATTGGAGATGGATATTGTGATGATGGTACATGGGGAATGTATTTAGATTGTGAATTCTTTAGTTTTGATGGTGGTGATTGTGGAGAAGTTAATCCTAGTGATTGTGAATCATTAGATGAATTTTCTGCAGTTGGAATAGCTGACTTTGATGGTGACGGAAGTGATGATCCGTGTTATGACCCTGGTGATGGAATACTAAGTGCTTATTTTATATTCTATTGGAATGCAGGATGTACTGCAACTGGTTTATTCTATAATGGTACATATATGGATTTAACTCCTTATAACTTTACGGATGGTTCCTCTGGAGTTATATTATATGGTGTTGATGCAAATGCAACTTATGAATTGCAATTAGAATCTGGAGCAACACTATCACCAACTGTAACAATTACAACAGGTGATTGTCAAGGCGCTATTGCAAGTACACAACCAGAAATTCATATTTTAGATTCTCAAAATGAGAAAAATTATTATGAAGTTCAAGATGTTGAATTTGTAATGCCAGAATCACGAAATGCAAACAGAGAAGCAAATTATAGAAAAGCACCAATTTCTAATAGAAGAGATGTAATTGAAATTTCTTATCACGATGGTAATCCAACAAATGGTTATTATCAAACAAGTGTTGGTTATGGTGTTGTATTTGATTTAAGTGAATATGGTGGAGCTTCAATTGAAATGTTAGACTTTAG
Source organism: Fidelibacterota bacterium (assembly GCA_014381925.1). Taxonomy (GTDB): domain Bacteria; phylum Fidelibacterota; class Marinisomatia; order SCGC-AAA003-L08. The sequence continues at coordinate 2,105 of JACNKR010000011.1, forward strand.
TCATTATGGCTGGGGTGTTGCAGATGGTGGTGAATATAATTTATTTGTTGTGAATATGGATAATGGTGAAATTATTTATGAGACTTCAGGTGAAGCAACTGGTGCGATGAGTGCGAATGTATGGGTTGAAGGTATTGGCCTTGGAAGTGTAATTGCTCCTTCAAACCAAATTGGTGTTTTCTTGCAACCATTGGCAGACCATAGTGCAGGCGGTACTGATGATTGGTATCCATGTTTAGACTCTGATGGTGCAACTGGTGCATCAAATAGTGGTATTTATGATTTTGATTCAGGTACATTTACTGTCAATACTTCTGTAGGTAATTTCTTAATGGATTTATGGATTGATGCAACTCCAACAAATATTGATTTAGATATTTCTGGTTATAATGTTTATCGTTCAGATGATAATGGAGCTAGTTGGTCTGATGCAGGCACAACAGAAGAAACTGAATTTCTTGATGGTGATGTAATGAATGGTCAAGAATATCAGTATTATGTAACAACAGAGTATGAAGGTATGTATGAATCAGGGGCATCTAATATTGCTTCTGCTGTTCCATCAACTTGGGTTACATTAACAATGACTGATGCTAACATTTTAGCAGGTACTACTGGTACAATTGAATTATCATTAAGTAATCAAGAAGAAGTTTCTGGGTTTGAAGTTAATTTAACAGATACACCTAATAATTTGGTTCTTACCGGAGTTACTGCGACTGAAAGAGTTCCAACCGATTGGAGCCAAGCATTATCATTTAACGAAGGGCCTGATGGAAATGCTACATTATTAGCTTTCTCATTTGCAGGAACTACTATCGCTCCTGGTGATGGACCCGTATTTTTACTTGAATTTACTTCAAATGCAACAGAGCCAACGGAGGTATCACTATGTACAGCGAATGAAGTAATCACAGATACAGCATTACCATTTGCAAATGAATTTCCTGTAAACTCTGCTTGTAGTACCGTTATTGCAGATGTTGAAGGGATTGAGATTACATTAATAGGTGATGGTGGTGTAGTTGATCAAGGTGGTACATTTGATCTTGATTTTTCAGTAAATAATCCATATCCAATTTATGGTTTTGAAATACATTTAAGTGATACACCTGAAGGTGTAACAAGTATTGCAAGCATTGAAGGAGATCGGTTACCTGCTGGTGGTATGTTTAGTGTACAAGAAAATGACGACGAAGTAGTTGTTATATGGTTTTCTTTAACATTAACACCAATCGATGCTGGAGATGGTTCATTATTTACAATTACATATCAAGTGAATGATGATGCGGTTGATGGTGAATATGTTTGGATTGATGTAACAGATGAAACGGTATTTTCTGATAACTTAGGTTCTGCTATGTACTATAGAGATCCTGAAACTTATGGATTTTCAGCTGGAGCTTATGATGCTACATTAAGATTAGAACAATTTGGTGAAGGATCATTTAAAGTGTGGATGAATAATACGGATGAAGTGAGTGGTTTCCAAGTTAAAGTTGTTGATAATCCAGATCAAATTGAATTTTCATCCGTGTCAAATGGAACTGAATGTTCAGGAAACTGTATTCCAGGAGATTGGAGTGTTTCAGGAAATGAAAGTGCCGCAGGGGGTATGAATATTCTTGGGTTTAGTTTTACAGGGACTACAATTGGTGTTGGTTCTGGTGTATTACTAGAAATTGATTATGACTGGGTTGGAACTGAAGATTCTACAGAGATATGTTTTGGTCAAGATTTCTCAGAAATGACATCTCCAAGTAATGAAACATATTATTTAGATATGACTGAATGTGCAACTCTTTATCGTAATCCATTAGGAATTTCTGAAATTGAAATGCCAACAGTGTTTGAATTGGATCAAAACCATCCAAATCCATTCAACCCTGTTACAACTATTAATTTCTCAATTCCAGAACAAACATTTATTACGCTTAAAGTATTTGATTTATCAGGAAGATTAGTTAAAACACTTTGGGATAGCCAAATGAATGTTGGACATCATTCAATAAATTGGAATGGTGTAGATACATATGGTAGTGAAGTTGCTGCTGGTATTTATATTTATACTCTTGAAGGAAAAGACTTATTTATGTCACGCAAAATGATTTTGATGAAATAAGTTAAATCTTTTTTGGTTTATTTTAAAAGGGGTTTGCCAATAGGCAAATCCCTTTTTTATTTTATACACCTATGTACACTGTAAAAATTGCAAATATTAATGAATTTAACGAACAAAAAGTAAAAATAATTATTCATGATGGAACACCAATTGCTGTGTTTAAAGTTGAAAATGAGTTTTTTGCAATTGATAATCGTTGTCCTCACAGAGGTGCATCATTAGGAGATGGACCAATTCAGGATGAGATTATTACCTGTATATGGCATTCATGGAAATTTTCATTAAAGACAGGACAGGCAATTGAAAACCCTAATTGCTTTATTAAAACATTTCCTATTATTATTGATGGTGATATTATTAAGTTAGTATATGATTCTAAAAGATGAATTATTAATTAATTACTCAGGTAGTTGTCCAATTTTCCCTCTACCCAATTTTGTTATGTTTCCAAATTCAGGAAATGAATTTACTATTTTTGAACCTCGATATATTGATATGATTGAAGATGTAATTAAAAATGAACGATTTATTATAATGTCCCTTCTAAAATCAGGGTGGAAAAATAATTATGAAGGATCTCCACCAATTTATGATATTGGAACTATTTGTTATTTAGCAAAATATAAAAAACAAAAAAATAGTGAATTTAAAATTGTGCTAATGGGTATAGAAAAAGTTCAAATTAATGAAACAGTCCAAACTCATAAATATAGAATTGGAGCGACAACACCTTTAAATGAGATTATTACGACGAGTTTAGAGAGAGAAAAATGTGAAAATTTAATGGACAATTTTGTTGAATTGTTAACTGATATTGATGATTCATTACCCATTGATTTATTTTCAGATATTCAAATTTCTTTAGAAATGTTAGTAAACTTAATCTGTATGGCAATGCCAATCCCTGCTGAAGAAAAACAAAAATTATTAGAATTACCTGAAATTAATCTAAGATATGAAGTATTACTTCAATTTATTGATGGAGAAGTTGATTTAAATAAAGATATAATTGATTTAGTTCCAATACTTCCATTTGATAAATCATTAAACTAATTTTGGGTTAATATTAGGTCAATAATGTTATCGGGAGTTAGAATAACAAAATTAATTATATCAGATGCCATTGAACCAAAACCACCCATCACTGGATTGCCATTTTCATCTCTAATATTTGTTCTTATTGGATCTGATAAATCTAGTTGATCTAAAAAATAATAATTTTCAAAGCCTTTTGAAAATGTAAAAAAATCATATTTAAAACGAAATTTCCCCTGTATTTGTTCTGGCACAACAGCTTCCGAAAGAATACATATATTCTCATCATAATAATTTTCACCACTATCTGTAATACCATCTGGATGCCCGTGAACATAAATAAACTTTTCCATTATTTCATCCCAATAATATTGTACAGACTGAAATTTACTGGTTTCAAAGAGAGCAGAAAAATATAGTTTAGCCTCATCATTTCCAACAAATAAAAGATTAGTATCTAATAAATCCATATTTTGTAAAGTTAATATTATATCATCATGTGTAATTAGTTGATTTGTATATGGTTCATTAAAATCAGGAATATAATCAGAAAGAAAGATTAAAGTATCATTTTCAGTAAGGCTGTTCAATAATAAACATTCATGGATTTCCTCTGAATTTGTACAATTAATGATATCTTCAGTTTTATTTGGATGAAACACAACCGGAGGTTTTTTTATAATATCTGTGGCTGTAATTAATCCATATCGAGAAAATTCTGAATTTTCTGAACAATCAATAATTAATTCGTACTCAGTTTCATAATTTTTAAAATTAAATTCACTACATGATGAATCAGGAATAAATCCACCATAATTAATAACTTCAATATCAAAATTAATTTTCATTCCATTATATTCATAAAACTCACCAGCATTTTCATTATATACAAAATTACAAATATTACCCGAATTCGTCATTTTAATCTCACAATCTTTTACATGAACATTCGGTAGGATTTCATCGTATTCATCAATATTAGGTTCATTGCAATCAGGTAATCCATTATTTTCTGACCCATCATCATCTGGTTGTATAAAGCCGGGTCCATGCCCCTCTTCTGGAGTTAAAAAACCATCTGTGCCAGTATCATCTGTGATACAACTCCATTGACAATTTTCAATACATGATATTTTATCTGGAAATGTAAAAAGTGTGCTTGAAGTTGAATCTTCTGTTTCAAAGTTTTTACATGCATATAAATGTAATTCGCAGGAATCTTCTCCTTCGCAATTATCTATACATTCATCGGATGATTCGAACGATTGATTATTTTCTTCACAGTAATAATAATTCCAGTCTAAGTCATTGTCAATACAATCAAATAAATCTGCTTCATCAATTCGAATAGACTTATCAACTCGTACGAGTGCAGTATTTTGAGAAGGATAGATAATGGCTTCAATCCGTAATTCAGGCTCATAAAAAGAGAAATCATCACTAAAGTCATTAATATCTAATTCTTTTTCACATGAGAAAAAGATAAATATTAATGATATTATTAAACTTAGTTTTTTTTTCATTATAATTCAAACTCCATTCCAAAGGTTAAAATTATTGGAAACATACTATACGCTTTTACTTTTGATGGTGATGCTTCGTGATTCCAATTATATAATAGAACATTGTAATAATTTGTGGCATTAATTACTTGAACTTTCATTTTATTTTCAAATCCAAATAATTTATTATCATAAGAAAGGCTTACATCAAATCTAAAATATTGTGGATATCGTGCACTATTTCTACTTCCATAAATATTTCCAAAATATTGATATGGATATTCTAAACTCCCATATAATTCAGTTCCTGCTTGATATGTTTTTCCTATGACGGGTGTATATGTTTGTCCTGTACCATAAACACAGCTAAACCCAATATCCATTTTATGGGATAACCTGTAACTGATAACACTATTAAACGAATGAGGTTTGTCATATTTCGCCGGATAAATTTCTTTTTCTTCCCAAATAATGCCATCAGAATTCAAGTCAATCTTTCTTTCCATTTTTGAATATGCATAACTAACCCACCCTGAAAACTTACCTTTATTTAATCGATATAATAATTCGATACCATATGCTTTTCCTGTTCCTGCAATTCCAAGTGTATTTTCAATATCAAGCCAATCAACTCTTGGATTTAAATCATAAATAACAGAATACGGTTTATAATAAGATTCAATTGAAAATGTATTTCCTTCTGAAATCCAATATTCTGCACCAATAATAAAATGTTCATTTCGCTGAGGGCTTTTATTTTCAGGTATTGGTTGCCAAAAATCAACAATTCTTAATAGTTCTTCTTCTTGATTTATGGTATATAAATATTGTGTATACTGTCCCCAACTTGCCTTTAATGCTAAATCTGGGATTGGATTATATTTAATACTAATTCGCGGGTCAATCATAGTTTTTGAATATCGGTTATAATCTGCAATTCTTATGCCTGTATTTAGATAAAACAGAGGTAATGGTTTCCATGAAATACTTCCATAAATTGAATTAATTTTTGGTTCAGAACTTAAATTTGAGCGTTCAATTCCAGCGAATTCTTCTCGGTAATCCATATATAAGAATTTAGACTCCCACCCAAATTTTAATTTGAAATATTCTGAAAAAATATAATTTAAACTTTGATCAATTGAAACATCTTTTACAATATTGTCAATATTCATAGTTAAATCAGCAGTAGAGCTTTCATTTTCTGTACTTGATGTGTCAGAACTTGGAAAGTCAATACTAAAATCAACATTAAATTTATACTCGGTTTTTGAAATATTAGATTCAATAAAATAATTACTGTTTGGTATAAATTTCCAATTGAGTTGATTTGTTGCATTTCCCCAATCCCAACCAAAGTCAATTCCTGGAAAATCATCACCACCAAAGGACATCAATAAATCATCTCTACCTGAAAACTGACTATATGTTAAAATATTATTATTGTTTAATGATGTTTTTGCTTTAAAGTGTGTATCCCAAAAATAATAGTTAAAAGGGGAAGTTTCATTTTTATTTGAATAATATAAATCTACAAATTTATCAAAATATGTTCTTCTACCAGAAAACATCCATGAACCATTGTATAATGGACCTTCAATTAATAATTTTGATGATAAAAGGCTAATATCTCCTCTAACTTTACTATAATCCCAATATTTTTTAATTGGATTTGAATTTGATAATCGCCCATTTTTTGAATCTCCTTCTCGAGATGTAATATTTAAAACAGATGAAAGTCTTCCACCATATTGTGCAGGAAATCCTCCTGCTAAAAATTCAGTATCAGCAATCATATCAGAATTAAATGTAGAAAATACTCCACCAATATGATATGGATTATAAATTTGTGCACCATCTAACATAATTAAATTTTCATCGGGGCTTCCTCCCCTGACAATCAATGCTGCATTAAAATCATTACTAGCGCTTACACTTGGTAATAATTGAATTGTTCTAAATACATCTGCTTCAATAAATGCAGGTGCTTTTCTTATATCTCTATTGGTTAAATTTACTCTACTAATATCTATTTTTTTTTCAAATCGCATTCTATTTGCAGAGACGGTAACTGTTGAAGATTCTAAAGCTTCTGTTTTCAAATGAAAATTAACGCGTTCATTTTGATTATTTATAATTACTCTTTTTTCAATTGACTCATAGCCAATCATCATTGCTTTTAATGTATATTCTCCAGGTTGAACATTAGGAATTACAAAATGCCCATGTATATCACTTGCTGTTCCAGTATCGGTTCCTATCAAAACGATATTTACAAACCCAAGAGGTTCTCCGGTTTGTTCTTCTCGTATATATCCAGAAATAGTAGATGAGAAACTTAATTGAAATAATAGTAAGAAGATTATTTTTTGTGTATGCATTAAAATACCTATTTAATAAAGTATATTAATATACCTTTTCTGGTAAATAATTTCATTTAATAATCTTGTAATATCTTGTAGAATCTATGGAGATTTTAAAATTAGAGGAAATAAATTCCTTATTAATTTGAATTAATATAATTTAGCTATGGTACATAATTATCCTTATTATTATATTTTATTATTTAGATATTAATATTATAACAAAATAAAAATAATTGTTTTTTATTTTAAAAGAATCTAACCGAAAATGAACATAAGATGCTTTCGAGCATTTTCAGAGATTGCACTTTGAAATAACGCTTAATATTATTTAGGTGTTTTGTTTGTGGCAGGGATGCCACTCATACAATAAAAAAAGGAGACAAGTCAATGTTTGGAGACTTAACTCGAATTGGTTCTAATTTTCATGCTTATGAATCTTGGACTAATTTAAAAAAAACAAATGGAAAAATAGGACAAATACAGTCCCGTCTTTCTACAGGTAAACGAATCAATTCAGCTGAAGATGATACTTCTGGATATGCATTATCAAAAAATCTTGAAAGTAGAGTTAGAGGCCTTGGACAAGCTTTAGACAATGTTGGAACAGCTAAAAATGTTTTAAATATTGCTGAAGGTGGATTCCAATCTCAAATGTCATTACTTCAAACCATGAAAGAAAAGGCAACTCAAGCTGCCGATGGTTCATATAGTACTGCACAACGCGAATCAATTCATGATCAATTTGCAGCATTAAGAACTGAATTTGATGATATATCATCAGATACTAAATTTAATGGCACTGCATTAATGTCTGCTACAGCAATGACATTTCATGTAGGTGAAGGAAGTACAGATACTTTGGCAGTAACTCTTGGTACATCTGTTGCGGCCACAGTAGGTGAAGATAATACTGATATTTCAGCAACTACATTAGCAACTCAAGCTGGTGCTACTGCAGGAATAGCTTTATTAGATACAGCTATAAAATCACTTTCAAAATCAATTCAAAATGTAGGTGATAATAATGCAAGATTATCTTCTAAAGAAGAATCGTTGTCATTAGCTATTTCTAATACAGAAGCAACACGAAGCCGAATTGAAGATGCTGATTTTGCAAAAGAACAAATGTCAATGATGAAGTTACAAATACTTCAACAGACTACAGTTGCTTCATTTGCTCAAGCTAATTCTGCTCCACAAATGGTATTATCATTATTTAGATAATATTTTTTGTTAATCTGAATATAAAAGGGGTGGTGAATACTACCCCTTTTTTTATTTTAATATAACTTTCAGGAAAATATTGCCTTGTCAATTTTATTAGTTTTTATAATATTTTAGTGTTAATTAACTTATACTTGTGAAAATTACTTATTTTTAGACTTTGGCTATTACTATACATCTTTATCCTCTGATTTCTATTCCGATTATTGAATCATAGTTATTTCCATTTAATTTTATTGGGAATAAAAATGATCTGTAAATTTATAGATCACGAATGTAGCATGGATGCTACTAATTAATAAATAAAACAAGGAGGTAATATCAATGTTTGGAGATGTTACACGCGTCGGAGCTAACTTCCACGCACAAGAAGCATGGGCTAATCTAAAAAAAGTAAATGGTAGTATAGGCCAGATACAATCTAGACTTTCTACAGGTAAACGAATTAATTCTGCTGAAGATGATACTTCAGGATATGCACTTTCAAAGCATTTAGAATCTCGTACACGAGGACTAAGTCAAGCTTTAGACAATGTTG
>JACNKR010000019.1 GCA_014381925.1 Fidelibacterota bacterium
CCATTCTAAGCTATCATTTTTTATTGAAAATCCATATCCAGCAACAAAAATAGAACCTGAATGAGTCATACTTTTACTAAAAGATAATGGAGTAAAATCTTTTCCGACCTTATAAGAATTGCTTCCCAATAAAAATGAGTTACTTTCACCTAAATTTACACCTGTAATAACATCAAAATATTGAAAGCCATTATCTCCAAGTAATGTTAATCCATTTTTTTCAAATTCTGATTTTATATATTCTGCAGATTCTTTACCACCTTCTGTACCAGGGAACCGTCCTTTTAATTTATCTGATGCTAAATATTCAACATGAGATTTTAATTTTTTATGAGATACTGTACTCGCACAGTTCTGAAAAAATATGCTTAATAATAATATACTTATGATTGATAATAATTTCATTTGATTTTCTGTTTATTATTTTTAATAAAATGTGATGTAATTATAATAATTTTATGTGAAAAATGGCAAAATATATTTTTCAAAATATAATATTCACTTAATTGCTAAGGGTTTAATTTAATAGTTTTAATAAATGATATTTATTCAATTTAATTATTTTATAGATTGATAGTAATATTATTTATTATATAATATCAAATTTACTAAATCTGGTCTATCAGTAATTAATCCATTAACTTTTTTGTTAACAGCATCTTGAATTGTTTCAAAATTATCAACTCCCCAAACAAAAACTGGTAAACTTGATTTCTTAATGAGTTTATTAAAATAGTTTAGGACATGAAAATTATTTGAGAACATTGGTATCTCTAAAACATCAAATTTTTCGAAATATTTAGTAGGAACTCCAATTATATTTCTTAAAGCAAAAAGGTAAATATCAAATCGCGAGAAAAATAAACCACATTTTAAAAAATATGGTTGCATTTTTCGAGATACTCCAATCAACCCAGAACCAATTATTACATTTTGATATGCTCTAAATTTTTTCAACAATTTTTTTGTTTTTATAATTAATAATAATGAATTGTACTTTATTTCAATATTGATTAATATGTTTGAAAATTGATAAAGAAATTCTTCTAAACTAGGAATCGTGATATTCATGCCTCTAAATGGGAATGTTTTTCCATTATCAACTGTAAAATTGTATCCCGCATCAAAAGATTGTAGCTCATCAAAAGTCAAATCTCTTACTTTACCTTTTCCATTAGTTGTTCTATCAATAGTCGAATCATGTATAATTATTGGAATATTATCCTTCGTAAGTTGTAAATCTATTTCCAAAGCATCAACATTATGTACATGAATTACAGATTTAAATGCAAACATTGTATTCTCAGGATATAATCCCATGCCGCCTCTATGCGCAATATTTAATGGTTTGATGCGTTCTGAAATTGTCGATAAAAATTTATTTTGAATTTTCAATTTTCTACAGGTAAACTATATTGATTTTTATAAATTTTGTAGTATCTTTGAGTCTCAGAATGCCATTTGATATCATTCCAATTTAATGCAGAACATAAATTGGGTTTAATTCTGTTAAATATTTCTTTACCACCATTAGGTAATAGTAGTCCTATTCTCGTTCGACGCAATAATAAATCATCTAAATGTTCAACTGCTTCATTTTGGGCCGACCATTGTAATTCCGCCAATGAATATGGCGTCCCATTAATTGGTTTGAAATCTTTATCCTCAAAATTTGTTAATAATGAATCAATATCTTCTTCAAATCTTCCATATAATCTTTCATGGTCAGTCGATAAAATATTATATAATTTTTTCTTCTTAATTTCTATTTTTTGTTGCTTAAATAATGTTTTTGGTAGATTGATATGTTTAAATACACTTTTGGCCATTATTTTATAGGTTGTTAATTTCCCTCCACAGACAGTAATTAGACCATTTTCATTTTTAATAATAAAATCTCGAGATTCTTTGGATGGGTTTCTTTTTCCAGTATTAATAGTTGGGCGTAATCCTGAGTATGTTGACAATACATCGTTTTTTTCAAAGGTTCTATGATTAAATGCATGGTTTAATCCATTTAATAAATAATTTAACTCGGATTGATTAATTGCTGGTGGAGAGTTTTTTGCATCGAGGTGATCTACATCAGTAGTACCAAAAAGAGTAACTCCTTTCCATGGAATTGCAAATATGGGGCGTTGGTTTTCTGGATGGGAAAAAGAAATTGCTCTATTTACTGGAAGTTTATTTTTAGGAATCACTAAATGGCTCCCTCTAAGTGGTCTTATGAGCTGTAATTTATTTTTATTTAATAATTTTCGTATAGTATCTGTTTTTGCACCAGTTGCATTTATTATATATTTTGCTTGTAGTTCAATATATTCTCTGTTATTATTCGAAATATTAATTTTACAAATAGTACTATTTTTTCGTGCCGACAAGAATTCTGCACGAGTATAATTTAATGCAGTTCCTCCTTTAGACACACCTTCTCTAATTAATCTGAATACTAACCGGGCATCATCTGTCAAAGCATCATAAAAACCAAATCCGTCAATTAGATTTGATGTATTTAAAAATGAACATAATTCTGCTATATTATATTTGTCATAATGTTTATGAAGCCATGTCCCTCCGATGATATCATACATACTTAATCCAATTTCAATTAACCACCCAGGTAATTTATCTGTTTTTAGGTGAAGATGGAGAAATTCTAGCTTTTTTACTAATCCTTTACGTTGTTTTAATAGTTGGTCACGTTGTCTTATAGATTTAAATGTAGTAAAGATTTGCCCATTTTTCAAGTATCGTAATCCACCATGAACTAATTTGGATGAAGCCCCTGATGCTCCAGATGCAAAATCATTTTCTTCAATAAGTAAACATTTTAGTCCTAATTGAACACTTTCTGTGAATATACCTGCACCGGTAATTCCACCGCCAATAATGATAATATCCCATTTTGGTGAAAGAGATTTCCAAGTATTTTCCCGCCAATTTTTATCCCATTTTTGCATTAGTCAATTAATTTTCCTGGATTAAACATGCCATTAGGATCAAAGGTATTTATCACTGAACTTATAGCATCTAATCCTAATTTACCTTTTTCGAAGTGAACAAAAGGTTTATGATCTACACCAATACCATGCTGGTGAGATATGGTTCCACCTACCTCTACAATTTTTTTACTTACTGCCTTTTTTACTGTTTCCCATATTATTAATAATTCATCTGGGTTTGATTTTCTTCTAAATATATAAGTTACATAAATACTTGCCCCCTCTTTATAAATATGCGATAAATGTGAAAATACTAATACTCTTTCTCCTAAACCTTCAAAGGTAACTGATATTGTTTTTTTTAATTCTTCTGACATGAAATTTACTTTATCCCATTGTATTGAAGTCTCTATCGTATCGAGACCAAAGCCAGCGTCCCACAAAGAATTTCGAATATAGGGAATCAAAAATCGATTTTTATTCCATGATTTCCCGATATATTTGATTAATGGACTACTTTTGAATGTGTTAAAAATTGAACGAGCTTCTTTAATTGTTTGATTTACTTTTTTTTTCTTTCCAGTTACTCCAAAGATTAACATACAACGGTTTGAACTAAATCCCAATTTAGGTAGGTATTTTTCAGCAATATTTACAAATTTATTTTCTCCAGATAGTTTGAAATTGACCAATGTTTCAGTAGAGTCACTTAATCTCATCATTGAAACCTGCAAATCTTGTTGCACAGCTGTTCGAACGGCATTTTCCCCGAGCTTCCAATTTTTAAAAAGAACTCCATAAAATACTTCTTTTTCAGGTAATTTTCTAATTCGCATATTGGCTTTTGTGATTATTCCTAACCGACCTTCAGAACCTAAAATGAACTGTCTAATATCAGGACCAGCAGCACTTGCCGGAAATCCTTTTATTGGAATAGATCCATTTAAATTTTCAATAATCCCATTATAAAATAAATCTTCAATCCGACCATAATAATATGATTGATGCCCACTTGAACGAGTAGCAATCCAACCTCCAAGAGTAGAGTATTCAAATGATTGAGGGAAATGCCCAAGCGTGTAACCTTGTGAATTTAACTGGTGCTCAATTTGTAATCCATTTGCGCCAGCTTGAATATCCGCAAGTCTATTTGTAATATTAATATTTAATACAGAATTCATTTTTTGCATATTTAATGTAATAACTCTTGAATCTGGGTTTGGATTTATGTGCCCAGCTACAGAAGTTCCACCACCATAAGGAATTAGAGACAGTTCTTGATATTTTGCAAAATGAATAATTTTTTTAATATCTTCTTGTGTCTCAGGGTATGCAACTGCTTCAGGAAAAGAATCAATTCGGCCATGTTTGAATGAAATCCAATCTGGAAAACTTTGCCCTCGTGCATGAAGTAACCTATCCAATGGGTTTGTATTTAAAAATGAATTTGATATTTTTGAATTTGGAATTGATTTTAGTAATATTTTTTGTTCAATATCTGGAGTTATATCAAATTTACCTAAAAGGTTAGTTAAATAATTATAGGCCATATTGGAGAGTGGTTTATGTTTATTAATATCACCCCAACCGTTCCATCGTTTCATGATATTTCACCTTTATTGGTTTCAATATTCATATTCCTCCAAGCATAAATACTGTTTGACATTGCGTTAGAAAAAATAGTTTCCGCAAGATTAAATTGTTCATTTTTTACTGCATTAAATAGTTCTAAATGAAATTGTTTTGAAGCTAATCTACTTTTTGTATTACTGTAATATAGTTTTGCCATTTCTGAATAAAACTGTGCAAAACTATTTAATAATAATGGGTAAACAAAATTATCTGAAAGAAGGGTTAATTGATAGTGCATTTCCCAATCATATTTTGCATATTTTCCAGCTAAATCATCCAAATTTAGACCTTTTTTTAGAAGTTCTAAAACATTATGAGGATGTTTATTAATTGCTGAAATAGCATAAACAGGTGCAATGACTAATCTAACTTCTAGTAATTCAGTGATTTGATTCGTTGAAATATTTTGTCCTTGTTCAATTAATGCTCTTAAAATATTCAATCCACCTTCTTTCCAAATATCTAAAACTCGTGTTGGTTTTCCATGGTTTATTGAAATCCAACCATCTCTTTCTAACCGCATTAATGCTTCGCGTAAAGATGGTCGTGCAACATTCAATATAATTGCAAGTTTTCTTTGATTGGGTAATTCACTTCCTGCTGGGAATTTCCCATTTAAGATATTTTCAACAATTACTTTTTCAGCAAAAATTGATGGTTTATTTAATTGAAATTGACTTTTGTTATACATTAAATTGTTCCAATTCATCTTCTGGTTAGTGGTCTGACCAGAAGTAATTTAAGATAATAAATTTAATTAATAAAAGTAATTAGTTTATATTTTGGAATTATTTATTAATTGGTGCAAAAATCTATTGCTTTATTCTGAAACTGTGGAAATGGGAATAAATTTTTTAAAATTGTTTATCAGTGAAATTAATTATAGAGGTTTTTTTTAGAATGAATTAAAAAGTATAAAGTTTTAAAGTTTGTTTTTATTAATTTATAAATACTAAGTATATTAAAAATAAACCCCACAATCGCTTGTAGGGCTTGGAAAATAACCTTTCGATTATTTAGAGTGGTACACCCGACAGGATTCGAACCTGTAACCGCTGGAGCCGAAATCCAGAGCTCTATCCAGTTGAGCCACGGGTGCAAAAATTATTTTTTTGATTTTTTGATTTTATCTATTGACATATAAATTGGTTTTTTACCATAAAATTCTTTCCAATCTAATATAACGGCGGATTCATTTGAATTTATTGGACAACTACCACAACACTCTGTTCCATTATCACGGTGACGAAGAATATCAAGAATTTTTTCATTTTTATCTTCAAGGCTTAAACTTTCTAACTCTTCCTCGAGTTGCTCATCACTTTCAACATACCATCTCATAGTCACTACAAATTGACTCATAATTCCTCTATATTATAATCAAAATTATAGTACAAAAATTACGGTGAGTTTTCAATTAATTTTTATAGAATAATTTTCAATTAACATTAAATTTTTATTTCGTTTAAACTAAATGAATTATAAATATGGATTTCTTGTTCAGAGATACAAACAACTATTAAATTTACCCGCTTGAAAATTAGGAGAAAATAAGCATTTAATGAACATACAAATTAAAGATATTAATAGTTTTACAAAAGAAGTTGAAATAAATATCGCTTGGAAAGACCTTGAAGATGATTATCAATCAGAATTTAATCAATTCCGAAAAAAAATATCAATGTCGGGATATAGAAAAGGAAAAGTCCCTGTCGCATTAGTAAAATCAAATTATGGAAAGTCATTTGAAGTTGATTTTATTGATAAAAATTTAAACATATATTACCAAAAAGCAATTTCAGAACAGCATCTTCACCCTATTAGTAAACCTGAAATTAGTGATTTAGATTTTAGTGAAGGTTCAGAATTAAAATTTAAATCGACATTTGAAGTAATTCCACAATATGACCTCCCTAAGTATGATAAAATTAAAATTAATTTAATCAAACTTACCCCAACAAAAACAGATATGGATAAGTCCTTAGAGGAATTTCAAAGTCGCCAGTCAACATTAAAAACACTGGATCAAGGTGCAAAAACAGGAAATTATGTTGAATGTGATTTACAAGAAATTGATGCTGCTGGATTGCCTGTTATTGGAAAAAAACAAGATGGACGATTTTTAAGACTTGGCGAAGGGTATATTCAGGGTGATGCTGAAAAATCCTTATTAGGAATTAAGGCGGATGAAAATAGAAAAGTAGTCGTCACAATGGATGATGATTCAAAAGTAACTTATGATATTCATGCTCGGAAAGTTCAAGAGTTAATTAAGCCTGATTTAGATGATGAATTTGCAAAAATTGCGGATGATAGTGTTAGCTCTCTAAAAGAATTAAAAGCAAATATTCAAAAGCAAATTGATAAATCATTAGAAGATGATTATATTTCTGCAAAGCAAGGTGAAATAATTAATTGGTTTGTTGAAAATACGAAATTAGAACCACCAACTTCTATGGTTGATAATTATATTGATAATATGATTACTGAATTAAAGACTAAATCACCAGAAGCGAAGACAATGGATGAAGCAACTTTAAGGAAAATTTATCAAAAAAGAGGTGAAGATCAAATAAAGTGGTATTTAATTCAAGAAAAATTAATGAATGCTGAAAAAATTGAAGTTTCTGAGGAAGAGCTAAAAACTGAAATTCAAAAACAGATTGATGAATTTAAGGAAGTAAACCCAGATGTGATTAAATACTTTAAAAAACCTCAGAATAAAAAACGGTTTCAGGAGGAATTAGAAGTAAAACAATTATTTGAAAAGATTGAAAGTTTTACAACTATTAAGGAAACGAATAAAACAACTGATCAATTTAGAAAAGAACAAGAAAAAGCAAAGGGAGGGAAATAAATGTTAGTTCCTATGGTCATAGAACAAACTCCGAATGGAGAAAGATCTTTTGATATTTATTCTCGTTTACTTAAAGAGCGAATTATCTTTTTGGGTGATGCAATTGATGATAGAGTTTCTTCGTTAATGATTGCTCAATTATTGTTTTTAGAAGCTGAAGATCCTGAAAAAGATATTTTTATGTATGTGAATAGCCCCGGTGGTAGTGTAACGGCGGGATTTGGAATTATTGATACGATGAATTATATAAAGCCAGACATTGCAACTATTTGTATGGGGCAAGCTGCAAGCATGGGGGCATTAATTTTAAGTTGTGGTACAAAAGGGAAAAGGTCTGCACTTTGTAATTCACGCATTATGATTCATCAACCATTGGGTGGTTTCAGTGGGCAAGCCTCAGATTTTGAAATTCATGCAAATGAAATACTTAAGATTAAAGAAAAATTGAATAAAATTTTATCTAAAAATACAGGTAAAACGATCAAGACTATTGAAAAAGATACAAATAGAGATAATTTCTTTTCGGCTGAAGAAGCTAGAGATTATGGTATAATTGATCAGGTTGTTACTGAAAGGAAGTAATTATGTCTGAAAAACAATTTGGAAAATTTTTAGAATGTTCATTTTGTGGTACAAGTGAAAAAGATGTAGAGGTATTGGTTGAAGGCCAAGATGTATATATTTGTGATAAGTGTGTCATTAGTGCAGAAGAGATAGTAAAAGAAAATAAATTATCTTCACGAAAAAATGAATTTAAGTCACTCATTCCTATTGAAATAAATGATGAATTAAATAAGTTTATAATTGGTCAAGATTATGCTAAAAAAGCGGTTTCAGTTTCTGTATATAATCATTATAAGCGAATTTCGGATGTAAATAATGATGGTATTGATTTAGAAAAATCAAATATTCAATTAATTGGTCCTACGGGAACAGGAAAAACCCTTATTGCTCGGTCTTTAGCTAAATTATTAAATGTTCCATTTGCAATTGCAGATGCAACAGTTCTTACTGAAGCGGGGTATGTTGGAGAAGATGTTGAAAATATTTTGGTAAGATTATATCAATCTGCTAATTATGATGCAACTTCTGCTGAACGGGGAATTATTTATATTGATGAAATTGATAAAATTGCTCGAAAAGATGCAAATAAATCAATTACAAGAGATGTCTCTGGTGAAGGAGTTCAGCAAGCGTTATTGAAAATTCTGGAAGGAACTGAAGCACATATTCCGCCAAAAGGTGGTCGGAAACATCCTGAGCAACAGCTTGTGAAAATTGACACTTCTAACATATTATTTATTTGTGGCGGAGCTTATGAAGGTTTAACCGATATAATTAAAAAAAGAGTAATTGGTGGGTCGATGGGGTTTGATCGTAAGCTAAAAACAAAACTAGATGATGAAGATATTTTGTTAATGGTTGAGCCTGAAGATTTAATAAAATTTGGATTTATTCCAGAGTTTATTGGTAGAATTCCTATTTTAGCACCACTAAAGGCATTAACAGAAGAAGCGATGCTTCAAATATTAACAAAACCTCAAAATGCCTTAGTAAAGCAGTATAAAAAATTATTTGATTTAGAGGGTGTTAATTTAGAGTTCACAAAGGACGCATTAAAATTAGTTGCCAAAATGGCAATGAAAAAGAAAACAGGTGCTAGAGGGCTTCGATCAATTTTAGAAAATGCAATGTTGGATATTATGTATTCAATCCCATCTGAACGAGACATTGAATCGTGCATTATTACAAAAGGTGTAATAAGTGGTGAATCTGGACCTCAATTAAAAAAGCGTAGAAAAACAGCTTAATTTAAGTAATGTTGTCCACGAGAGTTGTAACATATTGAAAATATATTCATGTTGTATAGGTCACTAAATATAATCCACATTCAGGGTATATTTAGAACTAGTGAATAATAAAATTTAAAAGAGTAATAGGTGTTTTAATTGTTTTATCATAGGGACGGTGAAGCAAAATAATTAAATAAGGAAAAAATAATGAAGAAAAATATATTTATAATTTTAACTGCAATTTGTTGTTCATTCACATTTGCAAATGTAGAATTGTCTTTAGGGAATTATTCCGAATCTGCAGGAACAGCAGATGTGTTATATAATTCATCCGTTAATATTGGCGGGTTTCAGTTTGATTTGAGTGGTGCAAACTTGTCAGGTGCATCTGGTGGCGAAGCAGGAAATAATGGTTTCACTATGTCCTCCTCTGCTACTACGGTGTTAGGGTTTTCATTCTCTGGTGCAACGATACCATCAGGTAATGGAATATTAGCAACAATTTCGTTTAATAATGCAAGTGATCAAGTATGTCTTATAAACCCTGTAATGTCAGATGCTTCTGGAACTTCAGTTGCTGTTAGTTTAATTAATGAATGTGTTGGAAATGTTCCACCTGTTGAAGGATGTTTAGACCCTGAAGCTTGTAATTATGATGAAAATGCAACAGCCGAAGGTGAATGTATTTATGCAGAACCAAATTTTGATTGTGCTGGAAATTGTACTTTAGATATAGATTGTGCTGGTGAATGTGGTGGTTCAGCAGTTAGTGATGAATGTGGTGTTTGCAATGGTGATGGTACTTCTTGTGCAGGAGGAACATATACCGTTTATTATAATTCATCTGAACCAATTGGAGGATTTCAGTTTAATGTAGATGGTGTTACTGTAACAGATGCTGAAGGAGGCGTTGCAGGTGAAGCTGGATTTACAGTTTCAACAGGAGCATCAACTGTATTAGGATTTAGTTTTTCAGGAGCAACTATACCTTCAGGAAGTGGAGTATTGACAATTCTTTCTATTGAAGGAGATGCGAGCCAAGCATGTTTATCTGGGTTAGTTTTATCATCAGCAGGTGGAGGATCATTAGATTCATTTGTTGATGGTTGTAATACTGTTTCTCATCAAGCCGAAGTAATTATTGGCTGTATGGATGATACCGCTTGTAATTATGATTCTAATGCTAATTCGCCTGGAGACTGTGTTTATGAAGAAGATGGATATAATTGTGCTGGTGAATGTGTGATTGGTTTAGATTGTGCTGGTGCTTGTGGTGGAACTGCAGATTATGATGAATGTGGTATTTGTAACGGTGATGGATCTTCATGTTTACCTGGACAGTTTTCCGTTTTTTATTCTTCACCATCTGAATTTGGTGGTTTTCAATTTGATGTAAATGGAGTAACGCTTACAGGCGCCGATGCTGGTGCTGCGGGTGATGCAAGTTTTACTGTTAGTACTGGTGCTACTGGCACTGTATTAGGGTTTAGTTTCTCAGGTGCAACAATTCCAGCTGGAAATGGATTATTAACCTTTTTAGAAACAGAGAATGGCCAACAAGGTGGTTG
>JACNKR010000054.1 GCA_014381925.1 Fidelibacterota bacterium
GAGTTTACACAAACGCAGAAATTGATGTTAGTTAAGTAGGAAATGTATTGGTAGGCAGTTCGTTAATTGAATGTATTTAATGGTTGATTTGAAAAGCATTTATTATTCGAGTAAATGATGTTTACATATTAATTTAAAACCAGTATTCTTGTTTAAAAAATATTATCCGAGTTATTGTCCTCTGGTTTGATATTTTCATTGTCAGGGGAGGTCTCCATTTTAATATTTAAATTTTGTTTTTCTTTTTCAAGAGAAGTAATGACATTTTGAAGATTTAAAATTTTATCAGTATGGATCTGAAATTGATCATTTAATGTAAAGTCAGTTACATTTTCTTTATGAAATTTAGAAGCTACAAAATCACCAAGAGCCGTTTTTTCTTTTTTTAATTCTCGTTTCGTACTTTCAATTTCAAATTGAATTTTTCCTTTTTTTGAAAGCACTTCACCCTTTTCAACTGCAATTTTAAAATATTCTTCAGACTTTTCAGCAATTGTGTCACCTAAATTATTTAGTTCGCCAATCATTTTATTCCATACATCAGACATTTAACATCTCCTTTATTTCACCCATTTATCAGAAAGATATGCAGAGCCATATAGCATTCCACTCCCTATTAGTAGCATAAGTAATTCATAATTCATATCATGATCTCGCATTCCATAATATAGCCCTGAAATTACGGTTATTAACCCAAGACCTTGGATTGTTTTTAATAATACCCAAATAAATGTTTTCATATCGTCATAATATATTTAATTTTCTATTTAATAACTTAAACATAAGTTTCTTTTTAAAAGTATAATTACTTTGTTTTTGTAATATTTGTAATGGCTGTGTAGAATTGCTTAATTGTTTGCAAATATTATATTTTTGTTTTTCATTTAATTTTTCAAATAAATATCTATTTAATAAAGAAGCCTTCATGTGTGGAATAATATTTTTTTTAATTAATAATTTATAATCTTCTGAATGTGCAATGGATTTTATAGCATAATATGCAGAATGAATTGCAGAATTCATTCCAAATCCAAAAAGATAATCTTGGAATCCACCCGCTTCACCAATAAACATTCGACCATCGTTATCAACTTTAGGTGCGTTTATATCAAATGAACCATAACTTGCGAACGAATTTGCATTTTCAGGTAAATCAATTTCTAATTTTTCTTTGCATTTGTTTTTTAGTTTATTGAGTATATCTTGACTTTCGGATTTTTTATATGCAACAGAAAGTGTCGCCTGACCATCCCAGATAACAAGATAGCCATAACCCGTTTTAGTAATTGAATCATTTAGAAATAAATAAGTTTGGTCTGGCAATTGAGTATCAAAAGTAATCCCTTGAATATATGCATTTGCTTTTTTAGATCCTGTTGCAATAATTGAGATATGTTCAATTTCAGGAGTATATTCAAATCGAATTTCACAACCGATAGAAAGTGCAAAAGTTTGTAATTCTTTATCTATATTTCCTTTTTCCATTCCGCGTTTTACAAAATAAAAAAAAGGATTTTTATCTACGATTTGTACTGACGGTGAATTATCAAAGTGAACCGTTATTTTATTTTCTGGTTTAAAATTAAAATCAATTGGAATGTTTAATTGCGTAAAAAAATCAATTGGATTTGAACAAAAGTTCCATGTTTCTAATCCTTCAATATCGCCATGTCTAGAAAAGCCACATGCTTTATTTTTTTCATAAATAATCGGGTCGTAACCAGCTTGTTTTAAGAAAATACCAGCTGATAACCCTGCGATACCACCTCCTTGTATTTTAATTGGAGTGTGTTTTGAGAGCTTCAATTAGTTTAACGAGTTCGGCAGGATTTGCTTTGCCTTGTGTTTTTCTCATTATTTGACCCATGAAAAATCCTTTTAATTTTTCTTCACCGGATTGATATCGCAAAAGTTCAGACGGGTTTGCATCGGCAACTTCTATTACGATATCTGCTAATGAATGCGTATCATCATTTAGTAGATTATTTTTTTCTAAAATTGTAGATAAAGGATTGTTTGATTCAGCTTTTAATATAAATGCTTTTTTAAAATTTGAGACTGATAAACTGCCATTATTCTGAAAATTTAAAAGCTTAGAAATATCATCAATACTGATTGGTAACTCATTAATTGAAATATTTTTATCTTTCAATAATTTGCTTATATCACCTAATAAAATATTTTTAGATTTTTTAACATCACCTATTTTGATTATTAGATTTTCAAAATAATTTGCAAAATTTGATTCTTGACAAATTCGCTCGCTATCAGACAGGGATAATTTATAATCTTTTTGAAATCGTTTCACTTTTTCAATTGGTTTTTCAGGACAATTATCATTTAATTTTTTAATTATTTTATCATCAATGAAAACAGGAGGTAAGTCAGGGCATGGAAAATATCTATAATCATGAGCATCTTCTTTTAATCGAAGTACTGAAATTGAATCGGCTTTATCATCATATTGTAATGTACATTGTTTAATTTTTCCACCATTTTCAAGAATGTCAATTTGGCGATTTATTTCAAGATTAATTGCTTTTTCAACAAATTTAAAGGAATTTACATTTTTAATTTCAGCCCGAGTACCAAATTCATCAGAATCATTTTTTCGAATAGATACATTTGCATCGCATCTTAATTGGCCTTTTTCCATATCACAATTTGAAATTTCTAAATATTGAATTTGTTGTTTCAATTGAGTAAGATATGCTTTTGCCTCAGATGCCGATCTTAAATCAGGTTCTGAAACAATTTCTAAAAGGGGGGTCCCGCAGCGATTTAGATCAATATGAGTTGCGGAATCTTGTACGGAATGAATTAATTTACCAGCATCTTCTTCTAAATGAGCTCGAGTAAGTTGGACTGTTTTTTCCATATTGTCATGTAAATATTTGATTTCCCCACCTTCACATATTGGTAAAGAAAATTGCGAAGTTTGAAACCCCTTTGGCAAGTCTGGATAAAAATAATTTTTTCGTGAGAATTGGACGGATTTATTTATTTTAGAATTTACAGCAATACCAAATAGTGCAGATTTTTCAATAGCTGATTTATTAGGTAATGGAAGTGAACCTGGTAATCCAATACAAATGGGGCAACACCTTGAATTTGGTTTACCCAATGATTCATTTGAACATCCACAAAATAATTTAGATTTTGTATTTAGTTGGACATGTACCTCTAAACCAATTACCACTTTCCATTTGCCATGACTATTCAATTTATTTAACAGATAGGGGAGTTACTTCAAGTAAATCATTAAGCACACTGAGGCTGTTTAATACAGCTGTTGTTGCGGGGTTATCCAGTTTAATAATTGCATAAGCAATATCACTTTCTTTAGATCTACTTAAGTGGTATTCAGCAATATTTACATTTTGGTCACCGAGCATTGTCCCAACTTTTCCAATTACACCTGGTACATCTTTATTTTTTAAAAATAACATATTTCCTGTTGGTTTAAAATCAACTTGATATCCCATTAAATTTACAATTCGTAAATGATCATCTGAAAATGCGCTTCCACCAATTTTAATTTCGCCCGTTTCACTTTCAACAAATGTTTGAATTAAATTAGTATAAGATATTTTTTTGCTACTATATGAATGTTCAACTGAAATACCTCGTTCTTCAGCAACAGCAAAAGCATTTACAAAATTTACTCGGCTACCACTTACATTTTCTAATAGTCCTTTTAGAAAAGACAATACAAGAGGTTTAGTCTCTTCTAATGTTCCATAACATTCAAATTGAATATTTTTTATTGCACCTTTAGAAAGCTGAGATTGTAATTGTCCAATTTTATTTGCAAGATTTAAATATGGTTCCAATTTTTTTAATTCTTCCATATTTGATACAGGCATATTTAGTGCATTATTGATTTTACCATGATTAAGAAAATCACATATTTGCTCACAAATACTTGTTGAAACACCTTCTTTGGCTTCTTTTGTTGAAGCTCCGAGGTGAGGTGTTAACAAAATATTTTTTGCAGAAACAAGAGGGTGGTCTCCATTAATTGGTTCAGAAGTGAATACATCAATTGCTGCACCAGCGATGATTCCTTCATTTAATGCTTTTGCTAAATCATCTTCATTAATTATTCCTCCTCTTGCAACATTAATAATTCGAGCAGAACTTTTCATCTTTGATATTCGGTCATAATTAAATAAATTACGCGTAGAATCAAGCATTGGAACATGGAGCGTTATAAAATCACTTTCTGCTGAAAGTGTGTCTAAATCAACAACTTTTACTTCATCAGGGTTAAACATTTCTTGAGAAATAAAAGGATCATATCCTAAAATTTTCATATCAAAACTATGCGCTCTTTTAATAACTTCTCTTCCTATTCGGCCTAATCCAACAACGCCTAATGTTTTACCCTTTAGTTCAATACCTACTAATTCATGGCGATTCCACTCACCATTCATTAGCCCAAGGTGCCCTTTTTGAATATTTCTTGATAGTGTTGCGATTAAAGCAAATGAATGTTCAGCTGCAGAAATTGTATTGCTGTCCGGTGTATTCATGACAATTACACCTGATTTTGTCGCTTCTGAAATATCAATATTATCCACGCCAACGCCAGCCCTACCAATGACTTGCAAATTATGTGTTTTTGATAAATATTCTTTCCCAATTTTTGTTCCACTTCTAATTACCCATCCATCTATTTCAGGTAGAATATTAATGTCAATATCTTTATGTTGGTAATCTAATATTTCAAAATTAGCTGATTTTAGAATTTCCATTCCTTTTTCAGAAATTGGATCTGATACAAGTATTTTCAATTTATTTTCCTGTTAGTAGTTTAATTCAGTTAAAACATTATCAAATTGGGCTAGATAGTCTTTTAAATCATCTAAATATACATTCCCCATATGTGCAATTCTAAAGGTTTGACCTCTTAGTTTACCATATCCTCTATCCATTCGATAACCTTTACCTAATAATTTATCATTGATAGCATTAATATCCCATTTTTGGTCATTTTGTATGCAAGTTATTGTTGGTGATAAACATGATTTTTCTGGGAAAAACTGTTGCCCATGATTTATTGCCCACTCACGAGTATATTTCCCACATTCAATATGTCTTTCCCATCTATTTTCTAAACCTTCATTCTCTATTTTTTCAATTGTTGCTTTTAATCCAAATAAGTGGGGAATAGATGGAGTTACGGGAGTTTGCCATTTTTCATAATATTTATCATATACTTCTAAATCAAAGAAATAACCCTTATTCTTTATATTTTTTGAACGGTCTAATATTCTATCTGAGACGGAGCAAACAGCAAACCCTGCAGGTAAACCCCAGGCTTTTTGAGTTGAAGCAAAAATAAAATCAATTCCTAATTTATCAACTTCAATTTTTACACCAGCCATCGAGCTTACTGCATCGACCATCCAAATTACATTTGGATATTTGTTTTTTAATAATTTTGATATTGGTTCTAAATCACTTAAAACGCCTGTAGATGTTTCATTATGAACCATACAGAATATATCATAATCACCTGTAGAAAGTTGATCATCAATATCCTCTGGGTGAATTCCAGTTTCCCATGATTTATCAATTGTAGAATACTTAAACCCACATTTATCACCTACAGTTGACCATTTGCTACTAAAAGCGCCATTGACAGCAAATAATATTTTGCTATTCGGTTTGTATGTATTTCGTAATCCTAATTCCCAAAGCCCAGTTGCGGCATGTGAAGCTAAAAATACTTTATTTTGTGTATATAAAACTTTTTGAATTCCAGTAATTACTGTTTGAGTTAATTCAGAAAATTCAGGAGTTCGATGTCCAACTTGATAGGTTGAAAATGCATTTAAAATGTCTTCCGAAACATGTGTGGGTCCCGGTATAAAAAGTTTTGGATAAGCCATAAATCCTTTAAATATTAATAATAGGGTAAAATCAGAAGCGATAATATAATCCAATTAATTTAGCGTATAAAACATGATTTTTATTTATTGTATCAATTCGTTCAAATGATTGGGCGATGCTATAAGTTACTTGTAAATTTAATATATGAAACTTAAAGTAAATGAGATATTTTATAGCATTCAGGGTGAATCAACTTATGCTGGTTTACCTTGCATTTTTATTCGATTAACCTATTGTAATTTGAGGTGTTCTTGGTGTGATTCTGAATATACTTTTAATAATGGAATAGATATGTCAATTAATGAAATAATTCAGGAAATAAAAATTTATAATTGTAATTTAGTTGAAGTAACAGGTGGTGAACCCTTATTTCAAGAAGGGTGTATTGAATTATTATCATCATTAGAAAATGAAGGGTTTAAAATATTATTGGAAACAGGAGGCTCATTATCTGTAAAAGATGTACCTTTATCAGTTATTAAAGTTATTGATTTTAAATGCCCTGGAAGTGGTATGGATAAAAAGAACTTATGGTCTATAATTAATGAAATAAATCCAACAGATGAGTTGAAATTTGTAATAAAAAATAGAAGTGATTTTGAATGGGCAGAATTAAAAGTTGTTGAATATAATTTAGACAAAACAAATATTGTTATTTTTAGTCCAGTATTTTCTGAATTAAAATATGAACAGCTTGCAGAATGGGTGAAAGAATCTAAATTAAATATAAGAATGCAAATACAAATGCATAAACATATTTGGTCACCTAATTTAATTGGAGTATAGAATTGAGTGAAAAATGTAATAAATCTATTGTGCTTGTTTCTGGTGGAATGGACTCTTGTGTAACTTCCGCGATTGCAAAACTAAAATCTGAAAATATTGCATTTTTACATTCAAACTATGGTCAGCGAACAGAAGAACGAGAATTAAAATCATTTAATGCAATGGCTGATTTTTATAATGTTAAAGAGAGGTTAATTTTAGATTTTACACATTTGAGTAAAATTGGTGGCTCAAGTTTGACTGATAAAAAAATTGCTGTTCCTAAAGCCAATTTAGAAAATAATGATATTCCAAATTCGTATGTTCCATTCCGAAATGCAAATTTATTAAGTGCTTCTGTCAGTTGGGCAGAGGTCATCGGTGCAAATGCAATATATATCGGTGCGGTTGAGGAAGATTCTTCAGGTTATCCTGATTGTCGCCGTTCATTTTATGATGCATTTGAAAAAACTATTGAAGAGGGGACTAAACCAAATACAAATATAAAAATTATTACTCCATTAATAAATATGTCTAAAAAAGAAATTGTATTAAAAGGAGTGGGGCTTAATTCTCCAATTGAATTATCATGGAGTTGTTATGAAAGTAATCTCACTCCATGCGGTGAATGTGATTCATGTGCTTTACGGGCAAGAGGATTTAAATTAGCAAATAAAATTGATCCAATTTTATAATTTAAAAGTATATGTTATGAAAAAAACGATAATTATTTTATTTATTTCATTTTGTATGGTTTATTATTATTCAAATAATAACCAATTTGTTAATGAGAAATTACCCGTGCCAACAGAAATAATTCAAAAGAAGAAAAATCGAAAAATATTTAAAAAAGGTAGGAAAGAATATTATAATCAGATGCATAAAACTGCTCCAGATTTTGATTGGAAGAATTCTGATGCTGATTATAGAAGAAACAAATCAATATTAAAAACAGAGCAACGCCAAAGATTATCAATGCATTTTGATAATCATCAGTTTAGAAATTTCCAATCAAGAGAAATTCAGGGCTATTGGGAAGAAAAAGGCAGTAATAATTTATCAGGACGGATTCATACTTCTGAAGTTGATTTTATTAATAATTTAATTTATTGTGGTTCTTCTGGCGGTAATATTTGGCGTGGCACTATTGATGGTGAAAACTGGGAATCTTTAAATGATTATATGAAGTTACCCAATATAATAATGTTAAGATTAATTGAGGATAATAATCTAAGGCGGTTATTAATTGGTACGGGTAGTTCTCGTTTTTATTATACCGATAATGATGGAATAGGTATTGAGGAAAGCGTGGGGCTTGAAAATATTCAATCTTGGGGAAATATTAAAAGAACAATTGTTCAAAATAATCCCGAAAATACTATTTTACTTTTAGCGAAGGAATGGAATAATACGACATGGCAAGAAGTTAGTTCAATCTATGTTTCTACTGATTTGGGAGAATCATTTACAAAAGAATGGACAACGGCAAGAACTGTTTCTCATATTGATATTTGGACTCCTCGTTATCAAGAAAATGCATTAATTTATATTCAAATGGACGATGAGATTTTTACTTTTGATGAATCTTTTGATTTAGTGTTGTTAAGTAATATATCTTCTAATTTAAATGGTGATGTACGATTAACAGGTGGAATAAATAATAGTGAAGTATTTATTTATGCAAAAATAAATGATGATTTGTTTTATTCTTCAAATGGTGGTGATTCGTGGGATCAAAAAACACAATCTGGAACTTATTTATTTGGTATAAATAGTTTTAATTCATCAAATATAAATCCAAATTTTGTTGCAATGGGTGGAATTGATGTTTATAAATCTACGAATGGTGGTAATAGTTGGGGGTTAGTTAATAATTGGTATGAATATTATAATGATCCTTTTAATTATTTACATGCAGATATTCCAGAAATTCGTTGGTTTGTTGACCCTGAAAATAATCAAGAGTTTGCTTTAATTTCGACTGATGGAGGATTATATTGGTCAAATAGCCAATTGGCAAATGTTGATAATCTATCAATGGATGGGTTGGGAGTTAGTCAGTATTATTCAACCTACACAATGGAGTCATATCCTAATTTAATATGGGCAGGAGCTCAAGATCAAGGTCTTCAACGAAGTCTAAATAATGATGAAGGAATATTGAATTTTACCCAGCTCATCAGCGGAGATTATGGTCATTTATCATCTTCTAATGGTGGGCAATCCATCTGGATTGTTTATCCAGGTTTTATATCCTATTATCAATATCCCAATGATAATTGGACTTCTTGGGAATTTCAAGGAGATGGGTATTTATGGATGCCGCCTATTGTTGAGCATCCGACTCATGCAAATAAATGCTTTTTAGCAGGAGGATCATTAACAGGTGGACATAAAATTATTGAATTAACGGCAAATGGAAATTCAATATCTGCTGAAGAAATTTCATATAATTTTAATAGTACAATTACAGCAATAGCACACTCACCATTAAACTCGCAATTTATATATGTTTCGACTTATAATGGAAATTTTTATCATTCAGAAAATGGGGGATTAGATTGGGAAATGACATCTACATTCTCTGGACCAGAACCACATTATTTTTATGGTTCATCAATTTTACCCTCATACAATGAATTGGGAAAGGTAATTATTGCAGGAAGTGGGTATTCAAATCCTGGGGTTTATGTGTCATATAATAATGGAATTTCATTTGAACCAATGGATGAAGGATTACCAAATACATTAGTATTTACATTAGCAGGTTCAAATGATGATGAACTAGTATTTGCATCTACAGAAGTTGGGCCATTTGTTTATACTGCAATTACGGGTGAATGGATCGATATTTCTGGGCTTGGCGCACCTGATCAAACTTATTGGTCAGTTGAATATATTGATGAAATAAATACAGCTCGATTTGGTACATATGGTCGTGGAATTTGGGATTTTATTATTACAGGTGGTTATAATTATGAAATTGGTGATATTAACAATGATCAAGTAAAAAATATACAGGATATTATTATACTTGTAAACTTTATTTTGGGTAATTTAACTCCTGTGGATAATCAAGCATTATCAGCAGATATAAATGAAGATGGCCTAATAAATATAACAGATGTTGTTTTATTGGTCAATATTATTTTACAAAATTAATCTTGGAACTATTTCACTTTGATGGTATTGTAACATAATTAGAAATTTAACATATAAAAAAAGGAAAAAGATGAAAAAAATAATCTTAATATTGGGTTGCTTTTGTTTAGTGATATTTAATCCAGTATTTACTCAATCAGCAAATGATTCAAAGACTGAACAGGTTGGCGAAGAGAAAGTTCATGCATGTAAAAAAGGTAATGTTGAAGAACAAAATCCAATTGCGTGTAAAAATAAAGGTGCTGATAGTAAATGTTGTAAAAAAGGTTTAAAAACTGAAGAAGAAAAAGCACAATGTAAAAATAAAGAAAAATGTGGTGGGAAATGTAAAGACAAAGGTGGAAAATCATCTTGGTGGAAATTCTGGTAAATACACATTTTAAATAATAATTATAAGGGGCAGATTTCTGCCCCTTTTTTTTTATTTAAATTAATTTATTCCTAATATTAATAATTTACATCTATGTGTACATGACCATGACAAGTCATTGTACATGACCCATTTACACTAGTTGTTTTGTTAAAATCAAAATTTCCATTTGGATTTGGTTTTATATAGGGTGAATTAAATTTTAATAAAGTTGGATAATCTTTTGACCCATGTGAATCATGACATGCAGAGCAATTGTAACCATTATCAATATGTAATTTATGCCATCTAAAACCAGCACTTTGTAAAATATAAACTTCATCATGACATTGGAAACATAATGCATTGTCTTGTTGTGTTGATGCAAGTGTAAATGGTGATACTTCAAAATTATTTTTGAGAAGACCTTTATGATTAGAACCATGAGGCCCTTGAATTCCAAATGTATTATCATTTCCATGGCAGTCAGAACAATCCATTAATGATGCACTACCCCATCCAGGTTTTAAACTTTTAGCTGCATTGATATTATTGGATACATTTTCAATTGGATGATATGATGCGTTCGTTCGTTTGAATAATTCTGCTATATTCTTTGTTTTTTGGTGGTTTGAATATGAATGACATTTATAGCAAATTTGATATTCATATGTTGAGTGTTCAACTGTTAATCCCCAAGGTGATAGTCCGTCAGTACCGTTTAATGACCCATCTAACAGGCCAATCTTCATTTCAGTACTTTGGTGTGGATTATGACAGTCTGAGCAAACTACAGATTGAATGGATTCTTTTTTATCAGAGTTATTAGTCGTGATATGTGTGTACATTTTATTAATTACAAGATTAATATCAAAATGACTTGAATATTCATCCGTATTATGTGAAGTTCCGTCATGACAATCTACACATAATTGATTCTCAGGCTTGGTTAATAATGATTTATGAGATGATATTAAATGAATATCATGACAAGAGTTGCATTTAATATTTTCATTTTGGCGATTTGCAGGGTTTAATGGTGATTTATGAACGGACATTGCAAAGTTTTTATCTTCATGGCAATCTAAACAAATATTTTCTTGAATTTCTCGTAAAAAGTTCCCATTTGAATTATCATGTGGATTATGACAGTTTATACAGTGAATTTCATCATCTTTGCCAATATTAAAATGATGTGAAAATTTATTTAAATTTATATTATTTGGTTTGTCAATATTTTCATTTTCAAAATATTTAGCAAGAACATCATTATGACAATTTAAGCATAAATCATCAGAATTTATTATGTGAGTTGAATCAATTGAATTTCCGTCTGATAAATGACAGGATCTACATAATGATAAATCTGATTTATTTAAATTATTATTAAGATTATGAGGAGAATTAATAATTCCATTGGGTATATCTATAGGGAATAATAATTGTAAAAATACTAATGAAAATATGATAATTATTTTCATTTAAATCTCCTTACAAACCTAATCAAAAAATGGGTATTTATTTTATTAATATTATTAACCAATCCAGTATGATATAAATCAAAATGAATTGAATTTCCTCCTAATAATAATGTTGAGGTCGTGTGGAAATTAATAGTTTTTATTTTGTTATTATTTTGATATCTTGCAAATCCTGTGATAGAAAACCATTGTGTTGGGTAAATTTTATAATCACAAGAATAAATCAATTTTTCTGAATTAGATTGTATATTATATTGTTTAGTTGCAGAAATTTTAAAGAAAGTTGATTTATATCTTAAACGAGAATATAAGCTTCCATTTATAATATTTTGAAGAGTATCAGGAGAATAGGTTAAATCAGAACCTACATGAGTATTTATATATAAATTTATTCCTGGGACAAATAAATTATTTGGGTAGAGCTCTGTGTTTATATCTATCCAATTATCAAATTCGTAAAAAGTTTTATTTATACTATTTTCTTTAATGGGGGATAAAGTAGAAGAATTAATATAATTTGTAAGTTGTAAAGTCATAAAATTAAGGTTTAAAGGTGTATATGAAGATAAAATATCAATAGTTGTAGATGGACCATTACCAAATATTGCATCTTCTCTAAAACCAAATGAAATCCCTCCTAGTGTGTTTAGGGAAGAGATATGAATGTTCCAATTTAACCCTGTATGATATTGTCTCCAGTGAGATTTATCTAATCCGTTGATATTATTCCATTCATTATTTATCTTGCTTACAATTGAAATATGAGAGGATAGTGTATATTCATATTTAAAAATATATTCTTGATTAATTATTGAATTCTCATTAAACGTCCTAATTCCTTTATTAAAGCTCCATTGAAGTAAATGATTAGTCGTTAAAGGTAGCACCCCAGAAGTTGATATATTATTTAATTTGATTAATTCATTTTTATCAATTATAAAAATTAAATTTTGCGTTCCTTTTTTTAGAAAAGAATTAATAATAATTTTTTGATTTATATATTCAAGTGAATCATTTGAATTAATATTTCCATTTAAAATTAATGATGTAAATTTTGAACGATGATGAAATTCGATGTTTGTAAAATTAAAAGTAGATTTTTCATTTCCAATTATTAAGTTTCTTAATCCATTTTGAAATAGAATTGATGAATTATTTTTTATATCATATTGTAGCTCAACACCATGGTAAGATTCAGATTTATTTTCAGGTAAACTTATATATTGGTTTGGAGAGTACTGTATATTTCTTGAAAATATTCTGAATTTAAAATTATGAAGTGGAGTAAATAAGGACTTTATATTCCACTCAGGAGAAAATTCATTTTTTGAATTATTAAAATTTTCTAATAAAATACCACCACCAGAAATCGAATAAGTATTTTTTAATAATTCAAAATTTCCATCAATTTGTGATTGAAACCTAATAAACGAGCCAATATTATTTCCGTCTGATTGAGTAGAATCAAATTCCATTGAGATTTGAGATTCAAAATATGAATGAAATCTGTGTTGGCTCATACTTAAGCTAAATAAAATAATAGATAATATAATGACTCGTTTCATATTTTAATTTCCACAAAATATAGTGAGTGATCTTTTGAGTTAAATATGACTAAATGTGAATTGTCAATTAATTGAATTGCTGTTGGAGAAAAGTCATTTATAATTTTTTCGTTTATTTGGTTTGCAATTATTCCATTTGGTAATAGAATTTTAATTGTTCTCATTACCATATCATTTATATAAATAATTCCATTTTCACTTTGTTGAATAGAAACAGGAAATGAAGTTTGAAATTGATTGTTAAATGAATTTGATATAATATTAAAATTCAAATCTACTTCAAATATTTTTCGTTGCCCACCATCAATAATAAAATATGTGTCATTTGAAGATGAAGTGATATCAATGGGGTAGGTTAATTTATTATTCCCGAGTGATGTTATTGTTTTTAATAAATTACCATTTAAATCCAATATAAAAATAGAATGTGCAGGAGAATCAATAATGAATATAAATTGATTATTGGTATGAATTTTAGATGGGTTATCTGAAAACGGTAGTGGGATTTCTTGAACGGTAGAAAGATTATAATCTATTTGGTGAATTAATTTATCTTTTCCATCTAAAATAAATATATTTTTATCATTACTTGCAATATCAATTGGTTTATTAAACTGATTATTCGAAAAATAAGAAATATTTCCACAATCTGTAAAATTAGGAGAATAAATAATAATTTTATTTGCTATCATATCAGAAATAAATAAACGACCATCTTCTAAAACAGTCATGCCACCTACTTTTAAAATTTGAGGATATTCACATGGTTTCCAAAGTAATGTAAGAGCACCTTTTAAAATAGAGTTTCTTGGTTCAGGCCCTGGATTAATTATTGTTTGAATTTTTATATTTTCATCTTGATTAATTAAATTTGGTTTTGAAGGAGAATAGCATCCTAGGCTAAATAATAAAATTAATAAAAAAAGAAATTTCATTAGAATTGATTCCTTTTATTAGTATCATGAAAGTAAAGGTATTTCCATAAACCATCTTTTTGATGACATTCTTGGCACTGTGTGTTATAGCTTGGTTTTTTTAAAAATGAAGTTTTAGCAGTCCCATTTTCTTTAAATGAATTAATATCATTTAGGAGCATATCAAAAGACCATTGATGTGAGTTATGGCAAGTTAAACAGTCAATTTCACTATGTTTCTTTTTATCTTTCAAGTCTTTATATGAAAACGGTGATAAATCATTTAATACTTTATTATTAATTGGATGTGTTAAAGCACTTGGTATTGATTCTTTTGCAATGCCCTTTTCTGCATGGCAAGTTAAACAATGTTGTTCTCCAAATGTGTTATGGTGGTTAGCTAATGAGTCTAACAAACCATATTGCGTTTCAGCATTATGCATATCATGACATCCTTCACAAGCATTATTAAATTTTGAATTTAAAATAGTTGTCATGTCATGTTTACTCCCAACTAGATTCATTTCATTTTCATGGCAAGAAGCACATAATTCTGAATTTGGCGTAGAAGGGATTTTTAAAAATGATGAGGTTGCATCTCCATCGAGATTGTGACCATTATTTTGGTATAATTCAACTCCCCATTTATGAGGGTCGTGGCATGTTTCACATCCCAATAAATTCATATTATCTTTTTCAACTCCAGGGAGAATTTCATGTGTTTTAAAATTTACTCCTATTGGATGAGAGTGTTTTCCTATTGAGGTAATATTTTCATTATCTTGATGACATGCTAAACATAATGTGGTTGTTTTGCTTACTTCGTTTATTTCTTTAGAAAACTGATAATCGTCCGAATGTGTATTATGACAAATAGTACATTGTCCTTGATTATAATTTTCATCTAAATTAATGTTTTGAAATCCAGCTCTATTTGTAGAATGATCCGATAAAGTAATTTCAGATTCAGTCTGATGGCATGAAATACAGAGGCTACCATTTGAATCATCGGGTCTTTTTAAAAAAGATGTTATTGAATTTCCTTCTTCATTATTTTTAGATAATTCAACATGGGTTAATGACCATTCATGTGGATTATGGCAAGAAGTACATTTAATTTCTGTATCATTCTCACTTAGATTTTTATCACTACATTCCTTAATAATTTTAGTATCAACTGGGTGCCCGTGATTAGTAAGTATTTTTTCTTTTCCAATACCATTTTCAGTATGACAATTTACACAAAACCTATTATTGTTATTTTCTGTTAATTCATTTGCCCACATTAACTTATCTTTTCCTTTATGAGCAAGATGGCATCCACTACAAACATCATTGGTTGAATTTCCATTTCCTAAATATCTAAAGTCATGATCAGAAAGTTCAATTGAGAATTGAGTTGAATGACATTCATAACATAAAGATGAAGAATTGTTTTCAATTGTCAATTTAGTTGTTTGATGATCATGCAAATTATGACAAGTTAAACATTCAACATTATCAACAATATCATCTCTTATTAAAGCTTTAGGGAAATTATTCTGTTTGACATGTATTGGATGATTAATGTGTGTTGTAATATTATCATTATGACATGAAATACATAATTGACTATCATTTACTTTTTCTCGTAAAAAAGGTGAGTAATTAACAGTTTCAAACATTTCTGAATTATGGGGTGTATGGCATGTACCACAATATAGTTTGTTTTGACTATTTAAAGGTAAGTGAGTATGCTCAATATCATTTTGTAAATGATTATCATTTTTAATAAAATATTTTCTACTATCAGCAACATAACCATCATGACATGAATAACACATTTCCGTTGTTGATACAAATGATAAAACACCATCAATTAAATGATGTGAGTTTTCTTTCTTTAAAAAATCATGTGATTTTGTATCACTCCATGTAATATGGCATACGACACAATCTTTTTTCGAATTAGGATTAGAAAATATAATTGAACAAAGAATAAAAATAATTATAGTTTTATTATTCATTAATAATATTCCAAACACTAACTTTATTTATTATGCTTTCTACAACCCAAATTCTTGATAATTGGTCAATCCAAATTCCTGTTGGGGAGTTAAAATATATATATTCATTTTTATTTGAAGCTATATCAATAAACTCGCCTTCAAAAGAAAATATTTGTAAATACCCTGTATAACTATCAGCAATCCAAACATTTTTATTTTTATCAATAGCAATACCTTTTGGACGAAATACTTTTCCTTCTTCAATGCCAAAATTAGCAATTAAAAAATTAATTGAGTTATGGAGTGAATAACCCACAACTCTACCGTTTAAAATATCGCTAATAATTAAATTATTTTCAAAAAGCATAATTGGGCCTGGGAAAGAAAATTCACCTAAATGTTTTCCTTTTGAACCAATTTGTTTAAAACTATTTGTTGTTTTATCAATTATTCCAATAATATGGTTATTTCGATCAGAATAAAAAATATTTTTCTTATTAAAAACGATATCTACAGGTGAATGTGTTGGTTTAAGTGGTAGGATTTTTTCAAAACTTCCATTTAAGTTTATTTTGCATAAGCGATTTCGAGGTGTATCAGCAATCCATAAACCATTATCATAACCAATACCTACAGCTTCAAGAATAGTATTATCATTTGGGTAAATATAAGAGGTCTTAAATTCGTTATCAATTACTAATATTCTATTATTCACTCCATCTAAAACATAGATTGTGCCATCTGGAGACCCAACAATATCTGTCGGGTAGGACGTTAACGAGTCAAAGGAGTAGACCTGTATTAACTGGATTCTCTTTTCTGAGAATAAAAATCCAGACAGCACAATCATAACTATTATTTTGTGTAAAATTTTCATTTTTCAAAAATAGGTGGAAAATGAAAAGTGTCATATTTTGTAATCATGTTTACAATTGAATTATTTTTCATTTGATTTATTTTGTCTGGACTAAATCCTAGTTTTACCCATGGGAATTCGCTATTCTTATTATGGCAATCATTGCATGTTTTTGCAGTAGTTAGATTTTTTTCTGCAACTTCCCTTAACTTATTATAATTATCATCATTTTTTAATTTTATTGATGCTTTTAATTTTTGGATAGACGGATCATCATATTTTATAAAATTATTATTTATATTTTTTTGAGAAATTTTAGAAATATAATTTATATTATTTGAATTATTTTTATTTATTTCTAGGCCATATTTATCTATTCTTGTAATTGAATTGTCAATTTCAAAATCAAACCATTCAAAATCATTTCCATTTGTATGACAAGATTCACAGGTTAGATATTTATAATGTTGATTATTAAATGCTCTTACTTTTATATCTTTTTCATGTGGAAAAGGAGAGTGGCAATTTAAACAAATAGTTTGAGATTCAATTTCAGACATTTTTTGTGGTGTATAAGTATGAAAATGAGATTCCATATTTTTAAATGAAGAGTAATTATTCTGTGTATTATCTATGTAATTAGGAAAAAAACTTTCTTTAACAAATTTGGATTCGGTATTATCATGTTTTGAATTAGCTAAAGACACGAAATAAATTGAAATGGAGGCACCTATTCCTACAAGAATTAAAGCATATAGTAATTTAAATATAGTTTTAATCATTGTTTTTCTCACTTTCAAGAATTTCTTTTAATTCTAATGGATGTTCATGTTTCATCTCTTCTTCAGTTAATGTACCTTTATACCATACTTTATTTGCAGGCCAAACTCTAGGGTTAAAATGGACATTATAAAAGTGCCAAATAATAATTGCAAGAAATGCTAAAAGAGCTTCATCACTATGTGCAATATAAGCAATCTGTATAAAATCACCGGGGATGTATTGGCTGAAGAAAATAGGGAACCAAAGTATTAAACCACTTCCACCCATAATGAACATTCCCCAAAAAACAGCCCAGTAATCAAATTTTTCAATATAGGAAAATTTATGAAATTTAGGTCTTTCATCTGTGAAGAATAAAAAATATTTAATATTTTGTACAATATCTCTCGCATCTTTCATATTTGGTAATAGATACATTTTTGATAATGGAGTTTTATTTATAATGATATTATAAAAAATATAAAAAACATGAAAAATAAAATCAATGAGCATAATTGTTGCAGCAATTCTATGTATGAATCGAGCATTTTCAATACCGCCTATTAAATTTAATAATACAGTCCAAAATGAACTATCGTAAAATTTAATAGGAAAACCAGTAACAACAAGGATAATAAATGGTACAAACATAAATAAATGTTGTAATCGTTGAGCAAGTGTTAATCTTAAAAATGTTCTACTCATTATTCTTCCCATTAAATTTATCAAAAAGATATCGACCTACATCCATAAGTATATGTGCAAATAATAATGCCATTACCCCTGCCGTTAAAAGAATAAACCCCCATTCAATATAAAAAATAAGTGGATTATTATCAGATGTTGGTTGTGAATGTACTGCAGATTTAGAAAATTCAAGAGTAGGGTTTTGATGACAACTACTATTTGAACTACATGTTTGTAAAATATTGTCTTCATGAATTGAAGAATTTGGATCTGTTTTTGACAATATTAAGTGGCTACTATGACAATCAGCACAGTTAGCGACTTCATTTAATCCTCTTCTCATTGCTTTGCCATGGAAATGGTGATTAAATCCTTCAACCTGTGAAGTACTAATATCAAATTGAATCATTTTACTATTATTGTCGTGGCAGGAACTACAAAGCTCAACAATTTCTGTAGAATTTTCTGAAGACCTATGTGATATATGGAAATCAATATGATTTATGACATTATTTAATGATTCACCTGTATGACAGTTTGCACAATGGGATGTTTCATTTTCATTAAAAATTTCTATATCATCAAATACTTTGTTTGAATGACAATATTTACAGCTTGGTTTCTCTGCATTTTCTTTAATTGTATGTTTTGGGTTAAATCCATGGTCACTGATTTTATGTTGTTTTTCTTGATTTTTATGAGAAAATATTTTCATTTCAAAAGGGCGAGTAATATGGCATGACTTTGCACAGTTTACGGGTTCAATATTTTGCTCATGAGGGAATGTATTAATAGATTCGTGGCAATCACGACATGAAATATTTCGATGAATAGAATTAGAATAATGGTCTGATTGTACTTCAAAGCTTCTAAACTCACCTTCTTCATTTTGTACTGACAGCATTGGAAGTCCATGACAGAGTAAACAATTTTCGTTATCTATATTTTTTTCAAATGAAAATATAATTGAAAATAAGAATAATGATAATTGAAAAATATATTTTTTAAAGTTTATGGCATGCATAACAAATATTAACCTTTGGTAATCTTAGAAAGTAGTCGTTTTCAGAATCTAAATCATAAATGGCTTGTTTTGTAGATAATATATTTTTTTCATGTGTATAGTGACATGTATTGCATTGAATATTTTTATTATGAGATAATGGCATTGATATATTATTTATTAAGATTGCATGGTTATATTGCTCTTCAATATTAAGATTATTTGATATATTTTTCCCAATATGAATGTGTTCATGATTTTTTTTATTTGAATGACATTTTGTGCATAATAATGTAATATCTGAATATTTATGCGTTTTTAAATCAAATGGTATATTCTGTTGTAATTTTTTTTCATGACAACTTAAACAACTTTCTGATATTTGATTTCCCTCATCATCTATTTGATGATGAGGGTTATACTGAATATAATCGGATGATTTATGACATTCATAACAAAAATCTAGATCTGTTTGAGATGTTTTTTTTCGTAATATATTTGTATTTGGTATTTCATTTTCACAAAATGGTTTATGGCAAGAAATACATTTTAAACTGTCATTAAAAATAGGGAATATATCGGGAATTAAAATATTGTTATTATTATATGCTTTAATTGAGAAAGGGTGGATATGATTTTTATTAAGTGAGATTTCATCATGGCATTTATTACATGAATTATTTATGTAATTATTTAAAGTTGGCGGTGTATTTTCTACATGACAATAAGAACAATCCTCATTATTGTTGTTATGTGGGTCAGGGTGATCAACAATTGATTCTTGCCCTGAAATAAAAATAGATAATATGATTAATATAATTAATTTCATATTGATTAATAAATAGGAGGTGGGGGAACCCACCTCCTATTTGAGTAATATTATTGCTTAGGAAAACGTTTCCAACCACTTCCTGCATCATTAAGAAGCTGGTCCCAAATCATTCCATTTGCTCCGAATTTAATATCATAAATATCATATCCAAGAACAGTTAGGTATGCTTCCCCTGCAGCACCAGTCTGGCCTGAGAAACAATAAATAGCATTAGGCCCTACTGGGTCAAAGTGTTTTAAATCACCGTCTAATGTCATATTTCCAGGCACTAATTGATATGCATAGTCTAAATGACCCCATTGAGTATATGGATTGCCAGCAAAGTCTGAACCGTAACTCGTTTTCCACCAATTCATAACATTATAGTTCGGAAGCTCTGTGTTATCTAGTGATGTTCCTTTAAAGCCTCTGTCTAAAGCTTCTTGAATTTGCGCTTTTAGAATTTCAGCTCCACTAGAGTATCCTGTTTCAATTGTTGGATAAGAGTCAAATTCAGGCAATGTTGGAGAAGTTGAAGTACTCCAATTTGCACTTGCAATTGCTGACCAATTATCACAGTTTGAAGACCATTTGTCAACTGCACCTGCATAGCCATGATCAGGATCAATTGCTGTTGACCAATAACTCATACCAAATTTTAATGTGTATGAATTATACCCAGCAATATTTAGTAATGCAGACGCATAACTTGCTGATTGTCCCGTATAACAAACAACAAGGATTTTATCACCAGGATTTACATTATCCTCAACATGCGTTAATACATTTGTCATTTCAACATTATGAGCATTTTCTATATGTCCATTATCTGCGTTGAAATCTGCTGAGCTACGAATATCAATAACATAATATTCATCGAAATCAATAACATGTCCAGTTCCAACAATCCAGCTACCCATATTATTTACATAATCTAGGCCTTCGTCTTCAATGTAATTAATTAATACATCAAATTCATTGACATCTTCTTTGATGGGGTCGTCACTGCACCCAATAATTAAAAACATAGACACTATTGTTAAACAAAGCATCTTTTTCATTAGTCTATCTCCTTTTTTTTATTAATGACATACACCACAATTCTCAATATTATTCTTATGAACAATAACATTTGAATTTGCTAATGAATCGTTCGTAATAATATTCTCTCCGATGAGGTATTTGTCAAGGTTTTTCGTCTCATAATTTTCCCAATCATTAATAATAAAATTGTTTTCATTATTAAATCCAATACCATGAGCATGACAATTTATTCCACAATTTTCCGAATTATAATTTATTGAATCTACATTTGTTTGATTTGTCCAACGGCTAATATTATGTGGACTTGTATATTCCCAGGTTTCAATGCTATTAAAATTATCCTGTGAAATACCCCAATTATCATAAGATTCTTCTGTTATAGGTATATGCCGTAATAAAATCCATTTATCATCAAAATGAGTTTTTAAAGCGGGTGAATAATTTGAATTTTCATTATTGTAAGATGGGTTAATTCCAATTTTAAAATCAGGATATTCTCTATAATATCCATTGTCTCCTTCATGTATGTCAGTATCAACTTCAGAATATCCTTCTTTCCATTGACCTTGAGTATGGCATCCGTCACAACTCACATAATTTTGAGAATGACATACAAAACAAGAAATATCAGAACCATCCGTTGAATTATTATTAGCCCAATGAGATTGATGGTATAAATTATCATCCGAATCGGATTCATGACATTCTTTACATGTTGGTAGTCCATTAACTTCATAACGAGATTTAGGAGGATTATCTTCTTCAGTGCCATCTCCATGTAAGTTCTCCTTATGACAATCTAAACAATCATTATGGTCTTTTGAAGTAAAATGAACATCAGGATGGTTTCCTTCTAATTCACCATAGAAATCTTTTCCAATTCTGCTACCGTGACATGCAGTACAATTATTGGCCATATCAGGTGTTTTTTGGAAAACATGCTTGTTTAATAAACCTGCATGTACCGTATTGGGGCGACTAACATGACATTGACCGCAAGTTGTATGACAAGACATACATTCCGTAGAGAATTTATCTTGTGCACTACTTGGACAAGATTCAATATTTTCACTCCCATTAATTCGTTGAGCAATTTTAAATTGTTCACCCCAAAGCTGTGTATGCATACTAAATTCATTATGTTCAACAATATCATCATGACATCCACCACAAGTTATATTTGCATCAACGCTCGGATCATGCTTCATATTTTCATGTGCTTTATCCATTGCAATTATTTTATCAGCTTTTTTTATACTTTCTGAAATTACTTCAGGTAATCCTCCATGGCAAGAAACACAGCCAATATTATAATGGCTTGGATCTAAAGTGGTGAAATTATTTTCACTATTAAATTCACCTAAATAAGTATATTCATAATCAGCCAACTGGCCTACTGACCCACCTCAGCCACCACCTCCGGCTTCTCCACGAGGATTAGCTAGTTTATTGAGCATATCATAACTCATGTGACAACTTTCACAAGTATAAACTAAATTTGGATCAGTTGTTTCTCCATTTATTAGATTTAATGACTGAGATATTTTTTCACAATTTTGAAAAAATAAAATTGTACTTAGAAGGAGAAAGGATAATTTAATAGAATTCTTCATTATATAATTTTGAATTTTTGGATAATAAATATAGGTAATTTGAAGTTGGAAATATTATAAAGAATAATTTCCTTTGAGCATGAATCTTTAGCCGTTTTATAAAAACAAGATTGTTTATTTATTTTATAAGTATTCTTCATTAATATTAATTAATAACTATAAAAGCAACTAATGAAATTTACCAATAAAAAGATATTTATATCAAAATAAATTAATTAATTTTTATATAATAAAACCAGATTTTTTAGCATATTGTTTTAATTCATCGCGAAATTGGGGATGAGAAATTTTTATGAGTTGTTGAGCTCTTTCACCGACGCCTTTATACTGAAGATTTGCAATTCCATATTCTGTAATAACATAATGGACATCACCTTCACTGGTAACAACTCCTGAACCCTTTGATAGAAATGGCACAATTCGAGAAATAGTATTTTTTCCTTTTCCTGCAGTTGAAGGTAGGGCGATTATTGGTTTTCCTCCTTTTGATTTTGACGCACCTCTTATAAAATCAACTTGTCCTCCAATTCCACTATAGAAAATTTTACCAATTGAATCTGCACATACTTGACCTTTTAAATCAATTGACAGTGCTGTATTTATTGCAATTACATTATCATTTCGTGAAATATTGAAAACATCATTTGTATAATCACTTGGTCTCATTTCAATCATTGGGTTTTGATTTGCCCAGTCATAAAGTTTTTTTGTTCCCATAATAATACCTGTTACAATTTTACCTTTATTTAGAGTTTTGAATTTATTTGTTATTACACCCTGATTCGTTAATTTCATTATTCCATCAGAGATTAATTCTGAATGTACCCCTAAATTTGAATGATTATTTAAATAATTTAATGTAGCATTTGGTATTTTACCAATTCCAACTTGCAGACACGCATTATTAGGAATTAATGAAGCAATATATTTTCCAATTTTATTACTTATACTATCCGGTTTTATTTCTGGGATTTCATATAATGGATTAGAGGATTTTACAAATAAATCAATTTCATTTATATGTATAAAACTATATCCATGAGTAATTGGTACATTCGGATTAACTTCAGCAATTACATATTTCGCATTTTTATAACCTGACTTGATAACATCAACACTTGTTCCTAAATTACAAAATCCTTTTTGGTCAGGAGGACTTACTTGAATAAATGCAAAATCAGGATTTAATTATTTTAAATAGCTCGGAAAATTATAAAGAAATATTGGAATATAATATGCACGCCCTTCATTAACTGCATTACGTGTATTACCTCCTATAAATAATGCGTAATGCCTAAATGAATTTTTCATACCTGGTAAGGTATAAGGTGCAGTTTCATTTGTATTTCCCAGAGTTAATATATGGTGAATACCTACATTTTTCAATGATGAACTTCTATTTGTCAATGCTTGAATTAAAGTTTTTGGAACAACAGCTCCACCACCAATAAATATATTATCTTCTGATTTTATTTGTGAAACTGCATCAGAAGGAGTTGTAAATTTTATTTTATTCATAAGTATTTGTTACTAAAAAAGGGAGTTATAATAACTCCCTTTTTTAGTATAAATTAATGCTAATAGTTTAAATTATTTTACTATTTAAATAATAACATTTTTTTAGTCTCTTTGAAGTTATTAGACTCAATGGTATATAAATAAATTCCAGATGAGTAATTTCTTGCATCAAATACAACTTTATAAGTTCCTACATTCATTCTTTCATTGACCAATATCCCAACTTCCCTACCAATTAAATCATGAATAGTAATTTTTACATTACCAGATTCAATTATATTAAAACCAATAACAGTTTCAGGGTTAAATGGGTTTGGATAATTCTGGTCAATTGAAAATTCGGATGGTATTATTCCATTTCCTGTTTCATAAATTTCAAGAACTTGATCAATATCCCACCATGTTCCACCTGGTCCAAAGAATTTAAGTAATGTATCAGCTAATGCAATATCAGAGGTTTCAGTCCAATCTGATAAAGTTAAATCAGCACCTGTTGAAAAAAGAGGTGTTTCACTATTTTCTATTTCTTGGTGGCAACTTACAGAGCAAGAATTAGGCATTCCAT
The DNA here is from genome assembly GCA_014381925.1 of Fidelibacterota bacterium. Lineage (GTDB taxonomy): Bacteria > Fidelibacterota > Marinisomatia > SCGC-AAA003-L08. The sequence continues at coordinate 24,982 of JACNKR010000054.1, forward strand.
AGAGTAAGGTTTTTTGAGGACTGATTGTTTCAAATGTGTGTGAATGAATATCATAGTGAATTGCTGATTTAATAGTCTTTGGCATATGACATGATGAACATTTACTTTCACCTGAACCTTCAGGATCATAATTATGGCGAGTATGGTTTGAAACAGCAGTTGCAATTTCTGTTAAACTACTTATAGGATCCGCAATCATTTCAGGAGTTAATGATTCAAAATCCCCATGACTTGCATGACATGCTAAACATAAAGTATTATCATCATTTTTAGTTGCAATGGATAAATCTTCACCAGCTTCATCTGCTTTAATAATTTCAGTACGAATTTGATGTTTTTCTTCATTGTGAACATCATGACATTCATAGCATGTAACTTCATGATATGCATAAGTAGGTTTACTGCTTTCGTATAGATCAAAATATTGTTGGTGATGTTTTTTTGAATTTTTTATTTCATCTGTCGTATTACCATCTCCATAATAACCTCCATGATCTATATAATAATCTGACCAGGTATCTCCAACTTCCCAATCATGCATATTTTCATCATCATAAGGAAAATGAAATGTTTCATTGGGATAACTCGATCCTCTCGAATGGCAAAAACCACACATGTCATTTGCTTGTTGAGAAGTAAGATTTGCTGGATTAATTATATCAAGTGGGCTTCCTGACGATAAATGATCAGAACCGGGTCCATGACACCTTTCACAGCCCGTATTCATTAAATCTAATGTTCCATCCCCATCCATATCGTAAACACTACTTCCTGTATCATCTATACCAGCATCAGGAGCGTCTGCAATCCATTCACCTGATGGTGTTTCTTCCATAACAGTATGATTAAAATGGCACCCAACACATTGTTTTTCGAAATTTCGTTTTTGTGTATTGGATGATGCTACTATTAAATCAATTGATACAGAAGATGCTGAAAAAAGAGGTGTATAGTCTCCATTTGAAGGATCAACATACCAAGCTTCTGGATGATATCCAACATATTCATGAGTAACTTCATTATATTGAACAGGAGTCACATAATGGCTAGTTGTTTGAGTTCCATCCGCAATTGGTATTTTAACAATATATCGTTGTTTATAATCTCCACTTCCTCCATACATTAACATAACTGGCATAGTTAAATCACCTATGGTAATAGTATATTGATCATTATCTGAATCATATCCTAGTACTGGTGCATTTTCACCATAATCTAAAAATGATGATGCAATTGAAGGGTCAGATAAACTTAAACCATCTATGAAATCATCAATACCATTTTGATTTGCATCTGCTACAACACCATATAAATCTAACATAGAATTTATACCTAATGGTGTAGAAAAACCATTTGCATGCATGGTAGTTCTCCATCCAGTCATATCACCTAATGCTGGATTATTATGACAGTCAAGACATGCTTCGTTTCCAACATATTCCTGGCTAAACATTAGTGCTGTTAATACTACAAAAATGAAATACTTCATTATGCTTCCTTTTTATTTTAAATGATTTTAAAAACTACATTAACAATATACATTTATTTAATTATTTAATACAATATAAAAAGATAAATTTATCCTAATACGGAATGCATAATTAATTATAATATTCATGAAAAAAATAGATTAAATAGTATTATTTTATTATAATTTTAAAAGAGTATTAATGAAGAAATTTATTTATTTAATAATTATATTAAATTTATTATTGGGGAACTTTAATGCAATAAAAATTGCAGAGGGGTTTACAAAGCCTACATTTATTCAAGGGTTTCCAGCAAATATAGATGAAATAATGGTCATTGAACAGAATGGAATTTTAAAGAAATTAAATATTAATTCAGGAATTTCAGAAATATTTTTAGATATAAGAGATAGAGTTCATCAACCAAAAATGCCAGGTGATGAAAGAGGATTGTTAGGATTCACTTTCAGTCCTGATTTTGAAATTTCTAAATCGTTTTATGTTAATTATATGAATAAGAAAGATGAAACGGTAATTTCTCGTTTTAATAGTCATAACAAATCGGAATTAAAAAACTCTGAAGAAATAATATTAACATTTGAACAACCATATTCAAATCATAATGGTGGCATGTTAGCATTTGGACCTAATGATGGATATTTATACATTGCCGTGGGAGATGGGGGTGATGCTGGTGATCCACATAAAAATGCTCAAAACATAGAAACATTTCTTGGTTCAATTTTAAGAATTGATGTTTCAAACACGAATTATAATATTCCTGTTACTAACCCTTTTTCACGACATTCTAAATCAAAAAGAGAAATTTGGGCTTTTGGTCTTCGAAATCCTTGGCGATTTTCATTTGACCGGTTTAATGGTGATTTATATATTGGAGATGTAGGGCAGAGTACTTGGGAAGAAATTGATTACCAACCATATAGTTCAAAAGGTGGAGAGAATTATGGTTGGAATAATTATGAAGGCAATCATCAATTTAAAGAAAATAAAGTAAAAGAAAATACCATATTTCCAATATTTGAATACTCAAATGATGCTAATTATATGAAAGTATTAATTGGTTGGGATGAAGATGGTGTCGATGGGTGTTCTGTTACAGGAGGATATGTATACAGAGGAAAAGAGATTCCTGAAATTTATGGTCGATATTTTTTTTCTGATTATTGCAGCGGTCGTATCTGGAGTTTTATTGTTGAAAGCGGTAAAGCAACAAATTTTAAAGATCATACGAATGAATTAAATATTGGGGGTGAGAATAGTGTTTATATTTCATCATTTGGTGAAGATGTTAATGGTGAATTATATATTTTAGATTATAATGGCTCAATTTATAAATTAGTTAAATAATGGAGAAATATTTTAGATATTTAGGCTTTAGTATTTTTATTATATTTGCAGGATTACAATATAACGATCCTGACCCATTAAAGTGGATTATAATTTATGGAAGTTGTGCATTGTATTCTTTTAATGGGATTAAAATTAGGAGTCTTACGATTTTTCATATTAAAAAGGAATTTTTTTTTATAGCTAGTATATATTCCTCTTTTATATGTTATATATTATTAAAAGAAGTCAGTTATTTTGCTATAAAAACTGAGCATATATTCGAAATTTCTGGATTATTTATCTGTATTGCTTGGTTATATTATTTAAAAAGACTGAATTGAAATAAATTAAAAGGCGGGGATTATTCCGCCTTTTTTGTTGCTGTTTTTTTAGTTGGTTTTTTCTTTTTAATAGTTTCTTTTTTAACTACAGGCTTTTTTTCTGTGGTTTTTTTAATTGGTTTTTTAGCTGTCTTCTTTTTAGGAGATGCTTTTTTTTCAGCCTTTAATCTTTCTTGATATTTAGCTTCAGCTTGTTTTTGTAATCGAGCTTTTCTTTTATTTCTTAAATGGTTTCTTCTAGATTTACTATTTTTGCCATCATTTGATTTACGACCAGCTCTTTGATTATCACTCATATAATTCCTTAATTTTTGTTAAAAATACAATATTAAATTTATTGATATTTTCTATTATTAATTGATAAATATATAAAAAAAGGGAATATAATTATATTCCCTTTTTATTTGCTTCAAATTTATTTATTCTAATTACCTAAAATCACATTTACAAGTTGTACAATATCCAATACATTTAAATTATCATCTTGGTTTAAATCTCCCGACCATAAAATATATGGATCAGTGGAACCATCTAAAATTGTATTTACAAGTAAAACAACATCAATTACATTGATCTCTTCATCTTGATTTAAATCACCGATTACACCTGCATTTTCAGTGCTATTTAAGGTAACTTCAAAAGATTGAGATTGTCCTCCATTTGATGTAATATCTAAAAATGAGGTATATTCACCACCGGGTAAATTGGTATTTTCAAGAACAATATTAATATTATTTGAAGCACCTTCATTTAATTCACCTGAATAACTATGGTTTCCTAAACTATTTAAACCTACCCAATTTGGTGGAAGTGAAAAAATAAGTGTTTTATCATTATTTACCCACCCCGAATTTGTACCTATATTTTCATACGTAATTTTTTGACCAATAGTCCCACTTGCATTTTGAATTCCAATTGTAGGTGAATAATTTCCCGTAATTGTATTATAGTTAATCTCAATTTTTCCATTAGCTGACATAACAACTTGAAAATCATAAGTCGTTCCAGAATAATCTGTACCTGTCCAATGAGCAACATCATTAAACCAAACTACAAACTTCTCACTATCAGAATAGTAATATACATTTCCTGCACAATCACTATTACATGCATTATTCACTGGGTTTAAATCATCCCAAAATGGTAGAATTGCAGGTCTTGGCGCTGAAGAACTTGGTATATCTGTATTATCCCAAGAAGAATTATCTGCTCCAAACCCAATCCAACCATTGGCATTTACAATACATTGAGAATATGATTCACCATAGAAAGGGAAGTCAAACCCAATGTTTATTGGGTCACCCGCTTGGTCATTATGTGGAAACTCAATCAGTGTTGAGTTTCCAGAAATATCAACCCAATTTGAATTAATATGATTATTTATTTCACTATCCGTCCACCAGTATCCTGCATTATCTGGAGCACTTCCTGCAACGGAAAATGGAGAAATTTTAAAATTATAATTAAGTACGGATTCAGCTTCACCATCATTTGATATCGAAATAGTAGAAGATGCTGTTTGTCCATTCTCCAATTCAAAATTTAAATTCCCAACAGAATAATTTGCTAATGGATCTGGTAAATCAATTGCATCCATTCCGTCTAATGTTGTTATTCCTGTATTGTCTGGATCTAATACACCTTGAAGACCATATCCCCAGGAGGTTGAAACTTTGCCATAATAATCATTTACATTATAAGAGCATGATGCTTCTCCACCATGTAATTGTCCTACAATACGATGATTACTATCAAAAAGAGGAGATCCTGAAGAGCCCGGTTCGGTCGTTCCGTCCTCCCAGTCAGCAACTTGCCAATGGGAGCCATCATTTCCAGACCAACCATTTGAGATTCCATTATCATAATCAAATGAAATTTTCTTTATATCACCAGAAGGATGGTGAATTGCAACAGGTTGTTGAGGAGCTACATCTTCTGCCGACCATCCAGCATAGTGAATATTATAACTTTCAGGAGGTGTTTCATTTAATTCTAAAATTGCAAAGTCAGAAGTAGATCCGCTCGATAATAAAGATGAACCAGAAACAGTCATATTTGTAGGACCATTTTGATTTGTACATGTTGGACTATCATAATTAAACATAAATATCCATGAATTATTTCCGCCTAAACAATGGTTTGCAGTTAGAAAGTATGGAGTTAAATCTTGCCTTGTATTATTTACTAATGCTCCAGTACAAATTCTAGAACCACCCGAAGTCAATATCATAGCAACTGAACGAATTTCATCCCGCCATTCATCACCTTCATTACAAATTACATTATTATTGCAACTTCCAGAATCACCATAGCCTCTGTCATTGAAGAAAACATCCCTATATGCATGAGAAATAGTGCTGATACTTATTTGCCCAGTAAATTCAGAGTTTGCTGGTTCATTATATTCTAAAATTATAGTTTCGCCTTTTACGGGTGCAGTAGAGAAACCACCATGAGGTTTATGATTATAATCTGTAAATGCACCAATTATCATTGATTTATCTTCAGAATATAGAAAAAACTCTGCGCCTGTAGGAATATGATAAACATCATAAATTAAATTTAATGAAAAAGCATTTGGAGACTGAATTATTAATCTCCAAATTTTAGAGCCATCTTCTAAAATTGTCCATATCCCTGAATTTATCATATCTACGTTAACTTCAATTGGATTTGCAAAACGGTATGGTTTTAATTTGTCTTGATCCCGTTCATCTTCTTGAAGAAATGCGTCTATATCAAATTCATTTAATCGATGTATAGGTATGTCAATTCCATTTTGAATTGAAAAACTTTTGGGTTCAGATTCAATTGAAACTTGCCCAAGGCAAATTGAATTAAATCCTAAAAATAAAAAGAGTATAAAATATCTCATTGTAATTCCTTTTTTTTACTGAAAATTTAGTCTATAAAATTAAAGATATTTTATACTCTTCATTTGAAACGAATTGTAACTGAAATTTTATTTTATTTTTGAAGGGTAATCTTTTCAGTAATCGATTGAAAGTTAGTAGATATTTTTAAAAAATAAATTCCACTCGGTTTACTTTCTGCATCCCAACTTAATTGATGAATCCCTTTGGTTAATTTATTATGAATTAATTGTTCAACTAATTCTCCATTAATATTGAAAATATCAGCTCTAATAAAATCATTTTTTTCTATATTTATTTCAAATGTAATAATTGGATTAAAAGGATTTGGATATGAATTTAAAATACGGAACTCATTTAAATGTTTTATAGAAGTAAGTTCTAATTCAGACTCCCAAAAAGCAAATGATCCAGGAATTGCACCAACTGAAAATGATGAAATAGTATTACCATTTATATCAGTTATAAATATTTCATCTGGTGCAACAAAATCTGTTGTTCCAAAATAAAATTTTTCATTATAATAATCCATTGAATATACATTTGAAAGTGCTCCAATTTCTGAGCCTTCGATAATGTTTAAGTTTTCTAAGTTAATTTTTATTGCACCACTAGATGTTGAACGAAATAAATTTCCGTTGACAATAGTTAAATCAGATCCAAAAATTAAACCTGAATTATCCTCATAAATAAAATTATTGCCATTTTGAGAAGCTAAGTTGATCCTCGAAATTGTATAATGGGAATACCAAAATTGATCATAAAAAGTAGATGATACAAATAGATTATTATCAATAATTACCAATTTCTCAGGATTATTTCCAACCGTAAATTCTCGAGTTATTTGATTTGTATTTAAGTCTAATTCTATAACTGAATTTGCCGATGACCAATCGGAATTCATTGTAATTGAAACATAAATAAATTCACCATTTGTAATAATATCTTCAGGCAATCCATTCACGGGGATTGTTGCAATTATTGATTCTGAATTTAAATCCAAAACCCTAATTTGATTTGTATTCCATTCAGTAATATAAATTAAATCATTTACAATTAATAAATGTCGTGGACCTGCAAATTGGGTATCATAACTATGGTCAAATTCCAACCCATTTTGTGTTATATTGTAAATATGTATAAGCCCAGAAGCATTCATAATGGCATATAGTTTATTTTCATAAACCGTCATTGATTGGCCAGTATCTCCAATTGGATTATTTGGAGCTTCAAATATTTCTTCTCCATTTTCATTATTAAAATACCAAAGCGATGCATTGTTTGATTGAAAATTTCCTTCGCATAATGTGAATACGCTTGTTTGTGTGAAAATTAAATTAATTAATAGTGCTAATATTATTTTTTTCATTCTTTTTCCTTTGTTTTTATTGTGAGTTGAATTTCAATTGTTCGTCCTAATTCAGGGTAGCCATAAACAGATTGAAATCGCGTGTTTGTGATGTTATTCATTAATAGGCTAATTTGTGAAATTAATCTATTCTTTTTGAAAGATTTTGTAAAATTCAAATTAATTATATTATAACCGGGTATAATTTTTTGATATCCTAAGTAGTCCGTTATATTTAAAAACCGTGAGGATTGATAAAATTGGTTTAAAATTACATTTATACTTTTATTAGAATATGAAATATTTGAAGATATTATCCATTCTGGAGTATATGCAATTGCTTTATTATTTGCTAAATCTTTTGAGAAATTATGCGAAATAGAAGTATTTAAATTAATGTACTTATAATTTTGAGTTTTAATTGAGACTGTTTCGCCAATTGATATTGCAGATTTTATATTTTCAGGTGACCAATAATCTTGGTTGCCCGGTTTTGGTAGCCATTGAATCATGTTGTTATATTTTATATAATGATTTAATAATTCAAAAATAAAATATGTATTTGTGAATTTTATATTCAAATAAAAATTATTTGAATATTCAGTTTGAAGATTTTTATTTCCAAATGGTTGCCAAAAAAGATCATTAAAGTTTGGTTTTTTATAATTTTTAGAATATATAAATGAGGTTTTTATTGGGAATTTAGAAAAATATTTATTTAAAATTAGCTCATACGAATAAATTGAATTTTCAAATTTTTGTAATGCAATACGGTAGGTTATAAATGTATTAATTATAGAAGTAATATTTCGATATGAAAATCCAAAATGAGATTGAAATGAAATTGTATCTTCAGGAAAAGTACTATTACTAATACTTTGAGTAGAAATTAATTGGTTAATAAGTGAAATATTATCGTATTTAATTTCAATATCATTTTTTAATACATTTAATTTATGTATGGCATTAATTGGCGGTCCATAACTATTATTTGAATTATAATTAATCCATTGTGATTTATATGATGTATTCATTTTTATTTTATTAAAAGTTAAATTATTTCCCATTAATAACATACCATCATTAACTTTTGGATGATATTCTGGACCATATATTTTACTTGAATGAACACGATTATTAACTGACTTTAAAATGAATGAGTTACGAGAATGATTTGGTGTAATTGATGAATTCCAAACGTGGATATATTTTTGATTTAATTCTGAAGAAAACCAATCATAATATTTATGAGTATTTGTGTCTGAGTTATATATACCTGTTTCTTTCCAATCAATATATTGAGTCGATTTTAATTTTCCTAAACCATAACCAATTTTTTGATTTTTATAGGTAGAGGTATAAAACTGATTAATACTATACCCACCATTAATTTGTGAAAAATTTAACTTAAATGGAGTCTTGAAGTTTGGAGTAACATTAATCACTCCTGCCATTGCAGAATTTCCATATCGAGAGCTTGCCCCAAGTGGAATAAATTGTAAATTTTCGATTAACCCAACGGGTATTTGGCTAATATCCGCATTTCCACTTTGTTCATTATTAATAATAACCCCGTTCAATTGAACTTGAATTCTATCACCTTGACTTCCATTTAAAGAAAGTGTTTTTATTCCAGCGATTCCACCGTATGATTTTATAATCATTCCAGGTAAAGCATTAAAAATTTCAGATATATGACTATTTGATTTAATGTTTAGTTCTTTGTTTATAATATGAGTTGGATGATTTAATTCGTGATTATTGTTATAAAAATTTTCCTCAACTTGAATTAGTTGATGTTTAAATAGTATTGGTCTCATTTTTATGAGTTTAGAAAAGGGTGGGGTAATATAATAATCATGATATCCCTGTTTTCTAATTACAAAATTTAAATTATTATTAATATAAATTGTAACCATTCCATTGTTATCTGATTTTTGTATTGGATGATTTTCAATTATTATAGAGGCATTATTTATCGGATAGCCAGTTATGACATCAACAATTTTAATTTCATTGCTAAATAAAGGTACCAAAAAAAATATGATAAAAATTAATTTATTAAACATGTATAACCTAAACAGAATTCCGCGTAACTGTCCTGGCAAAGAAATTAAAGAGAGGTCTTCTGACTTTAGGCTCAATCTACTTTGTAAATCTTCCCCTCAACATGAGAGTGATTTTTCATCCATTAATGGATATATTACATTTCGTCCCCTATCACAGCACCGGGTGTGTTACCGAATCTCACGGTATTCCATTCATTTTAAAAAAATGAATTATCTCTTTTATCTTGCGTGGATTTAACTTGTATAATTTACGAATTAAATTCAATTTGTTTTAAGTTTTCATTTAAGTTATGTATGAATAAAAAATTAAATTTAAAACCCTGTTATTTATAATAAATATTAAATATATAAATGAAATAGATGGAGTGATTCATTGATTATGAAAATACCTAAGTTAATTATTCATGGTGGTGCTGGAAGCCTTGAAGGAAATGTTAGTAAAAAAGAAGATTTACGCAAATCATTAAAAAATATATGCCAATTAACATATAAAAAATTATTACAAACCGATGCATATTCGGCTGTTTTATTTGGCATTTGTCAATTAGAAGATGACCCTTTATTTAACGCAGGAACAGGCTCAAAGTTACAAAATGATGGACGAATAAGAATGTCAGCTGGAATAATGGATGGCGAAAAAAATAAATTCTCAGGTGTCATAAATATTCAAAATATTAAAAACCCAATTTTAGTTGCTGATAAATTGCAATTCGAAAAGCATACAATCATAGCAGGAGATAAAGCTACGCAAGTTGCTAGAGATTTTGGGTTCCAACAATATAATCCATTGGTTCAAAAAAGATGGGATGAACATCTAAGATTGCAAAAAGGAAAGACAGGTACTGTTGGTGTTGTTGCATTAGATAAAAATGGAAATATTGTGGCCGGCACATCTACAGGGGGTATTGGTGGTGAAATTCCTGGTAGAGTAAGTGATTCTCCAACAGTTGCAGGTAATTTTGCTAATAAATTTGCAGGAATCTCTGCGACGGGAATCGGTGAGCAAATTGTAAATTCAGGTACTGCTGTTAAAATAGCAACACGAGTGGAAGATGGTATGGATTTAAAGGAGGCCGTTAATAAAACGATAGATGACGCAAAAGCATTTAACTATGAATTTGGAGTTATTTCAATATCTCATAAGGGTGAGATATGCGTGGATAAAACAACCGATTCTATATTTTATTCATGGTATGATGGAGAGAATATAGATGTTTTTTAAATTATATAACTATCAGTTTTACACTATTTTTTTTATTGGTCACTATGACTAACTATGGTTAAATATAACTATATAATAAAAAGAATGAAATGATAATAAATATAGCTGAAGCAAAAGCAAAACTTTCTATTTTAATTGACGCAGTAATGCATGGTGAAAAAGTTGTTATTGCAAAAAACAATCTCCCGCTTGTGGATTTAATTCCACATAAACGAACTGGAAAACGAACGCTTGGATTAATTCCAGAAATTGAAATTCCTGACAGCTTTAATGAAGAAGATAACGAAATAAATGAATTATTTCATGGTAAAATAAATGAAAATAATTCTTGATACACATATATTTTTAAGGTCGATATCTCAACCTAATAAAATAGATAAAAAAACAAGAAACTAGTTCAATCACAAAAACTGAAATAATGATTAAAGCTTCAATTGGTAAACTATCAATAGATTTTATCCTGTAAAAATTGCCCTAAAAAGTGGTTTTGAGTTATTAGAGTATAAAGGCGATGATGTTCTGTTATTAAAAGATATGCCTTTTTATCACAAAGATCCATTCGATAGAATGATAATTGCGCAAAGTATAAGTAATAATTATTCAATTATTACAAATGATGAAAAATTCAAGCTATATGATTGTAAATTAATTTGAGATAATTTTTTATTTATTTTCTATCAATAATTTCAATCCTTCAATATAAGATTGTTTTCCCATACCGCTAATTTGTGCAAGGCAGACGGGTTTTATGACTGATAGTTGTCTAAATTCTTCTCTTGATAAAATATCACTTAAATGAACTTCCACCGTTGAAATATTTACAGATGAAATCGCATCTCGAATAGCGTATGAATAATGTGTAAATGCGGCAGGATTAATAATAATACCATTTGCCCATTGGCGTTCATCCTGAATAAAATCAATTATTTCGCCTTCATGATTTGATTGAAAGAATTTAAAAGAATGTCCTGAGCCTGTTGGGCTTTTTTCTAACCAAAGCATTAACTCTTCTAAAGATTCAGTTCCATAAATATTAGGTTCTCTTTCACCTAATAAATTTAAATTTGGACCATTAACAACAATAATATTCAAATTAAACTCCGTTGGTGTGATTTATAAATTTTATAAATAATTTCAGTTTTTATATCATTTTTTATAATTGGAGAGCATTGTTTATTTAATAATATGAAATTCAATTTATTTTTTTGTACTTTTTTATCTCTGAATAAAAAATTATTGAATTCTTGCTTTGATATTTCAGGGAGTTTTATAAAGGAAATATCTTTTAATATTGAAATTATTTTATTTGCATAGTCTTCATTTAAATTACAGATTTGTTTCGATAACTCAATGGCAATTATCATTCCATGTAAAACAGCTTCACCATGTGAAATATATTGATAATTTGTAAAGGCTTCAATTATATGCCCAACAGTATGTCCAAAATTTAATATTCGCCTTAAATTCGATTCATTTACATCTTTTTCTACAATTTCTACTTTTACCTTGACCGAACGAATTATCATTTTATCAATTTCTGATGAGGTTAAATCCATTTGTTTAGATTTGAATTTTATAAATAAATCAATAATAGAATTATTATTGATAATGCCATATTTTAATATTTCTCCAAGTCCAGAAATTACTTCTCGTTCTGGTAGAGATGATAGAAAATAGGGATCAATAATAACTGCCTTTGGATGATGAAATGCTCCAATTAGATTTTTTCCTTCACCAATATTGATACCTGTTTTTCCGCCAATCGATGAATCTACCATTGCTAAAAGAGAAGTCGGAAATTGAATATAATCAATTCCTCTAAATAGACTTGAAGCAATAAATCCAGTCAAATCACCAGTAACACCACCACCAAGAGCAATTAACATTGAATCTCGGTTGCAGCCATTTTGAACAAGCTCTTTGCTGTATTTTTCAAAATAAGCGATGGATTTAATTTTTTCACCATCTTCAATTAATATGGGAATAATTTCAAAATGGTGTTGGGTCAAATTATCAATTATTTCTTTTCCATATAAATGATAAATAGAAGTGGGGGTTATTAAAAACCATTTCTGTCCAATATAAAATTTTTCTAAATATTTATAAATATGTTGAGTTATATTTCGTTTTATCCAAATTGGATATGAATTATTTAATAATTTTACCTGAATAGCTTGTGGATTTATATTAGGCAATTTAATATTTTATCCACTTTTTCAGACTTTGATAATGTTTCAATATTTATGATATGGTTTGCACTATTTTCATAAAATTGATTTCTTGAATTGTATATTGTTTCAACTTTTGGAAGTAAGGGCTCATCTCCAGCTAATAGAGGTCTTTTGTATCTTTTATTTAATCGTGTAATTAAAAATTGTGGATCCGCTTTTAAATAAAATACATTCGTTCCTTTTTGGAGAATATCTCTATTTTTTTGGGATAAAATTATTCCACCACCTGTTGAGATAATTAAATTAGATTGCTTAGATTTTTCAATAAAATAAGATTCCTCCATTTCTCTAAATCGAGATTCACCCATTGAGTCAAATATTTCTTTTATGGTAAATCCCATAAATTCTTCAATTTTATCATCCGTATCTATAAAAGTTCTATTGAGTTCTTTACAAAGTAATCTCCCAATTGTTGACTTTCCAGAACCCATCATTCCAATTAAATATATATTTTCGTGTGTGTTTTTATTCATATCCAGATATTTAAATATAAAACGAATTAACTAACTTCAATTTATTAAAATTTAAACAAAAAATAATTTATTCCTCTCTTTAAAGAATGTAATATTTTAATTGTAAATTATAATAATTAATAAGCGAGTAATTGAATAATTTATGATACTAAGAAAAAATATTTTAGATTCATTATTAGAATTTTTTAAAAATGATTCAGCACCTACATTTATAGAAATAATTGGAAAAGCAGGTGTTGGGAAAACCACGATAATTCCTCAAATTCCACTTTATTTTAAAGAGAATGGAATCAATACATTATTGATTAAAATGACTGCTCAAAAAGATATTCTTCCATTCGAGCATATATTAAATTCAATTACTGAAAAAAATAATTATATCCCAAAATCTTTTATTGATTTTGTCCCAATGGATAGAAGTGAAAATTTACGGTATTCTCAAAAACTATTATCTTTCCTTCGGAAATCGAGTAATGATCTTATACTTCTTATTGTTGATGATTTTCATGTTCTGTCTAATGAAGAACAAATTAATTTTAAACTCTTAGTTGATTCCAAATTTTCAAATGAAAGAATTGGGTTGATTCCTATAGGTCGTCCTGGTTGGGAGGGTAAAGATGCAATTTCAGTGCTATCATTTAATAAAATAGAGTTTAATAATTTTATAATAAATAAAATTAATAAAAATTGGGTTGATCAAAATGAGTTAATTATGAATTGGATCTTTAAATTAACTAAAGGGCATCCATTTTTAAGTGAATTATATATTGAAAAAATTATTTATTCATCATTGTCTTCAAAATCACCCGTTTCAATTGAAGAAGTAAAAAACCTAAATATCCCTAAAGATATTTCTAAATTAATTATGTTTGATTTAGAAAATGAAATGATTCCAATTGCATTAACTCAGATCTTTAATATATTATCTGTGAGTAGGGGCGGAGTAAAACCCAATAATTTAATAAAATTACTTCATTTTGATAATTCGCTTTTAAAAAAAATGATTGATATTGGGATTAAGAAAAAATATTTAAAAAAGTCAAATAATGAGATTCAATTATTTCACCCCATGCAGAAAGAAATAATAAATGCAAAATTGACACTTCGTCAAAAAGATACAATTATCAATTCAATTTTAAACTCTAAAATTAAGATAATAGATGAAGATAAATATTTTCTTATTCGAAATATTTCAAATAAGACCACATCTCAAATTGAAGAGTTAATTCAATATGTTGAAGTATTGTATATGGATAAAAAATATTATTTAGAAATTGAATATTTACAATCTATTAAAAATTATATGTTGAACCCTGAAGTAGTCATACGGTTAGGTGCAATTTGGATGAAATTAAACAATATTGAAAATGCAGAAAAATATTTTAAAATTATTTTAGAAAATCCAATATATAATAAAAATAGATTTTATTTAAGTGAAATTATATATTTTCAAATAAAAACAAGCCAAGCTAAAATAGCAATTGAAAATTTAAAATATTGCTTAGATAAAGAAAGTGAAATACCTGAGAGACAACGATATTTTTTATATTCAGCATCAGCATGGTTAGCAGTCAGGAATTACAATTGGGATGAATTTGAAAAAATTATTAACCACTTAAAAAAAAATAGTCTATTTAGTATTATTGCTAAAATTGATTATTATAAATCTATATTAATGACACCTCCAATATACCCTGGTGAAATTAAGAATGTTGAATATTTTAAAGAAGCTGAAGAATTTGCAGTTTCAATAAATAGATATGATATAGCATCTCAATATTGCAATACGATTATGGCTTATTATATGCAGATAGATAATAAAAATAAATTAATAATTTACCATCAAAAAATTATTGATTATTCACTCAAAAGTTTTGATTTGGATGTACTTAGATCAGCAGATATGGTTTATTTAACTTTTTTACAAGCACATAATAAATTATTTGAGGCTATTACATTAATAAAAAAGTATGATAATAATAATTTTGTAAAATTTATTAAACTGAACCCAAACTTTTCAAATGTAATAATTAGAGTTTTGTTTGATTTAGGCAAAATAAAGCCAATTTTATCATTATGGGAAATAAATAAAATTGAAATTATACAGCACCATAAAATGTTTCAAATATCTTATTACCAAACAATGGCATATATATTTTTTATGTTAAATCGATATACTGATGCTGAATATTGTATTAAAAATGGAATCAAAATTGCAGAAGAAATAAATCGAAAAAGTAGATTAAATGCCTTGAAAATTCTTTCTTTTTCGTTACCTGAAAAATGGAACAAATTAACAAAAAAAGAGAAAGAATATAATAATCAATTAATTTCAAATTATTCAAATACTGAATACTTGAATTATATTTTGTTTAAAACTCAATTGAAAAATTTAAACAAGACAGAAAATGTAGATTTTAATAATTGGATTTCATCATCAATAGTAAAAAATGAGTTCTTTAAGCAAATTATTCTTATCATGGATTATTTTAGATTGAATAAATTAACTTCTGCTAAAACGATTCTTTCACAACTAGAGATAAATTTTGATGGGAAATATTTAGTGTATTTTTACGAATTATATGAATTTATTAGTCAATTAAAGTTTTTACCAAAAGCAGATTTATCAAGAGCTATAAAATTAAAAGAAATGATTCATTACATTATTTATCAAAATGATGATATCAATTATAAATTACCTAAACATAAAGTATTTAGATTTGAGAGATTAATATATTCTTGGAGTGAATGTATGATTAATAAAATAGATATGAATGAGTCTGAGATTGAATTATTTACACAGAATTATGAAAAAATAGAAAATATAAAAACAAGTTTAAAATTATACGATATCAATATTAAATCGGAATATGACAATTCTAATGAAATTGAAATCAGTGTATCTCTTTTTGGGAATTCTCAAATTTGGTTATTGGGTAAACAAATTATAGGAAAAGGTAAATTAACAAAATCCCCAAGTAAATTATTATTTTTTCTTTTAATTAATCAAATTCATAAAACCCCTATTTTATTAAATAAATTAGCAAAACATTTATATCCCCAATTACAATCACCTAAATTAATTTTAAACAGATTAAATATTCAAATTAGAAGAATTAATAAACAATTTAATGATTTAAAGTCCAATTTATTAACAATTAAAAATAATAAGGTCACAATTAATCAATCTATAAATTTTAGATTAGATTCTACTCAATTTGATGAGTTAAAGTTAAAAGGTGAAAACCAGTTTAAAGAAAATAATTGGCAAGGTGCACGATTATATTTTGAACTTTGTTATCATTTATATGAAGGTAAATTTTTATACTTACATGATGGACAATGGGTAGAAGAAAATAGAAGTTATTACTTAAATAATTATTTGAAAGTCATTTATAGGCTTATTATAATTTATAAAAATATTAATCAAATTTATTTGATAATACCCATTCTTAAACATGCAAAATCAATACATCCTTATGTTGAAGAGATAGATGAGTTAATAGATAAATATATTTTATAAAATTTAAGATTATTTTACTTCGACGGATGAGTGATAATTTGTTTTTATTTTTTTAATTTAGATAGTTGTTATTTATTACTTTTTATCAGATTTTTTGATGGTAAAATAGTCTAAGCTCGTCTAAGAATGACATTGTATATTTTAAATTTCTTGACAATTCGAATTTAATTCATATCTCATAATTCAAAATTCATAATTGTAAGTTCTTATACTCCAGAGGAGTAAACTATTCGTAATACTTCAATTAAATAAAAAATTAGCTCCATCGGAGCGGACTAATAGAACTCTCTTACAGAGTTAATTTTAATTTATAATTCGTAACTCATAATTCATAATTCAAAATAGGTCACCTCTCCGAGGTTAAGTAAAACCATGTGATTAAAAATTATAGCTATTTTTGTATAGGTTCATTAATTAATAAGTAGATGCGACGCATGCGTCGCCACTACAAAATAGATTTATCATTCATATCTCATAATTCAAAATTGTACATCTCTGTTTTTTTTCTTCATTCAATTTAATTGTTTTACAAACTCATTTCCATTCATAATTTTTTGAACATTTTTTTTATTATATTATATATATCTGGAAAGTATGATTTGAAAATACGGAAAGATAAATAAAAAATATTAAAGGATTAAATATTATATTATGAGGATAAAATATAAAACTTCAAGGATAAAAAACCGACTCCTTGACTGCTATAGACAGGAGGATATAAATTGAATTTATGGCCAAACCCCAAAATAGTGGTTCTGTGAAAATGGACAGAAAAAAGAGAAAAAGTCGAATTTTAGAACTCGCAAAGAAGCGCATCACGGGAATTGAGTCCTTCGCGCCGGAATTAAATTTTGGTAATAATAAAAGTTTACAGAATTACAAAAACTTGACTCAAAAAGTAGAAACAGCTATTAAAATTTATAATCAAAAAATGGCTGAGAAAAACCAAGCCAAGCAAGATTTAGACCTAATCCAAAAAGAACTTGCAGGATTAAATACAGAAATGCTGGCTGGCATAAAAGCGGTTTATGGTAGAGACAGTAAAGAATATGAAAAACTCGGTGGCACACCCTATTCAAAACGAAAAAATAGAAAAGGAAAATAATGGTTATTATATATAGTTTAATAAAATTTGTAAAACAAACAATTTACTACTACCAAGGAGGGAAAAATACTATGAAAGTAATATTTACAACATTAACATTTTTTTTAAGTTTTATATTTACTCAAGAATTTGAAATAGATGGTAATTTGAATGTTTCTGGCAATCTCAAATTTGGAACTATTGACAGCTTGGAGCAAGTAATTATAGAATTACAGACTCAATTGGCACTATTGCAGGCATCACCAACTAATGGAGGAATTGCAGAATATACCTCAAATACAAATTGGACTGTGCCAGATGGAGTCCATAAAATTTATGCTGAAATTTGGGGTGGCAGTGGCAGTGGAGCAGGTGCATCTTATAATTTCAATATGTGTTGTGGCGGCGGCGGCGGTAGCGGCGGTTATGTAAGAGCGATTTTTCCTGTTTCACCAGGAGAAACTTTAGAAATTAATATATCAGATGAAAGTAGTATCACTGGATTCAGAAGAGAAAATGGAGATTATATTGTATATGCTACATCTGGTGAAGACGGCGAGTGTGGTTCGGGGGACAACTGGGAGGATACAGGTAATGGCGGACCTGGTGGAACCGGATATATTAATGAAGGAATAGGTATTGTGAGAAATGGTAATGGTGGTGGTCGAAATTGTGGTGGTTGTCCGGGCTGTTCTGGAGGTGTTGGAGGGCAACCTATCCAAGGATCATTAGCATCTTTAGCTGCAAGTGGTGGATCTGGTGGTAATTGCGGTAGTAGTAATGGTGGATCTGGTGGTAGTGGATATATTTATATAGTTTATTAATTAAAATTTTAAAATAAATAATGGAAGGGAAAAACATGAAAACAATAACACTAACAATTCTAATGAGTTTTGCATTCACACAAGAATTTGACATTGATGGTAATTTGAGGGTACAGGGTGAAATTATATTTCAAGATAGTTCATCCATATCAACTGCACCAAATGGAGTGCCAACAGGAGTATTAATGCCCTTTGCAGGTGAAACTGCCCCCGAGGGTTGGTTTCTCTGCGATGGAAGTTCAGTAAGTAGAGATGATTATTCAATACTTTTTTCAGTCATTGGAGAAATCTACGGTTCCGATGATGCTACATCATTTAACCTGCCCGATTTACGGGGTAGAATGCCATTAGGACTTGATAATATGGGCGGAGAAAGTGCAGATGTTGTGTTAAATGAAGAAGCGGATAATTTGGGTGGTAAAGCCGGTGAAGAATCACATATGTTAACAATTGATGAGATGCCAAATCATAATCATGAAGATTCTGTAAGAGGTGCTACCAATGGCTCTTGTAATAATCACGGATGTAGCGAAGTAACAGGTATTGGAACTGCTCAAACTTCATTTACAGGAGGAGACCAGCCCCATAACAATATGTCCCCCTATTTATCGTTAAATTTTATTATTAAGTATTAGGTGTAAAATGAAGAAAATTAAACGTGCTAAAATGAATGGTGAAACCATGTATGAAAATTTCAAAAATGCTTATGATAAATTGAGTGAGTTATTAAAAAATGAACGCAATTTTGAAGCATTTGTATTAGCATTTTCTATTTTAGAAGATAGAGTGAATGCAACTTATTTTACTTTATTTAAACTTCATGGATTCAAAGAAAAATCCGCATATATTCCACTTTGGTCAAAAGTTAAAGTGTTAATTGCTACAAATATCATTAGTGTAAAAAATGCAATGGAATTAAAAACTATAGCAGATGAAAGGAATAATAGAATACACTCTTATTTTCTAAATGATGTTTCTTTTACCGAAGAAGATGTCAAGAATATAGTGTTCTTAATTAGAGCTATTGATAA